>CAIWRI010000049.1 GCA_903915035.1 uncultured Nitrosomonadales bacterium
AGGCGGCGGGACTGGCACGGCGGGCGCGGTGAGTGGCGCCTAAGAGTCGGCGACCGGCGCCTAAGGCACTGAGACTGGAGCCTCAGGCGCTCAGACATGCGCCTAAGGCACTGAGACAGGCGCCTAAGGCGGTCAGACCTACACCGGAGGCACTGAGACCGGCGCCTAAGGCGGTCAGACCCACACCGGAGGCATGGAGACCGGCGCCTAAGGCGCTAAGAGTGGAACCGGAGGCGCTGAGACTGGCGCCTAAGGCACGGTGACTGGCGCGGCAGGCGGCAGGCATGCGGCGGGAACTTTCAGGCCGCGTGAATTATCCCGCCCTGCGCTAGCTGTCAAGCGAGTTCGCCTGCAGCTAAGTCTTATCAAGCCGATTGATCTACTAAGAATTATTCAATCAGGTAATCACGCTCGGTTGGACACGGGTGGTGCGCGTAACCAGTTCGGATAACTGACCGGCAATCTGTATCAGTTCAGACAGCGCGACTTGGGCATCGAGGTGATGGTTGTTAATGTCAGGGTCATAGGCTTCCAGATAGATGCGCAAAGTTGCCCCTTCTGTTCCCGTACCGGACAGGCGGAATACGATGCGCGAGCCGTCAGTAAACAGGATGCGGATGCCCTGACCTGTACTGATACTGCCGTCGACCGGATCGGTATAGCTGAAATCATCACAGCGCTCCACTGTATAGCTGCCGAGTTTTTGCCCCGGCAAAGATGCGAAGCTGTCTTTCAAGTGCGTCATCACACCGTTGGCAACCTCTGTCGGAATGGCTTCATAGTCGTGACGCGAATATACATTGCGACCGAAATGCGCCCAGTGTTCGCGGGTGATAGTCTCGACTGACTGCGCGCGTGCAGCGACGATATTCAGCCAGAACAATACGGCCCAGAGACCGTCTTTTTCGCGGATGTGTGAGGAGCCGGTACCGAAACTCTCTTCGCCGCACAAGGTCACTTTGTCCGCGTCCATCAGATTGCCGAAAAACTTCCAGCCGGTGGGGGTTTCATAGCAGGGAATGCCGAGCTCTTTGGCAACGCGATCGGCTGCCGCACTGGTAGGCATAGAACGCGCAACCCCCTTGAGGCCTGCGCGATAGCCGGGCACGAGTTTCGCATTCGCCGTCAGAATTGCCAGGCTGTCTGACGGCGTGACGAAGAAGTGGCGGCCCAGTATCATGTTGCGGTCGCCGTCGCCGTCAGATGCGGCGCCGAAATCAGGGGCGTTTTCGCCATAGAGTATCTCGACCAGTTCATGCGCATAAGTCAGATTCGGGTCCGGATGTCCGTTGCCAAAATCAGGCAGCGGCACGCAATTCATGAGGCTGGCTACCGGTGCGCCTAAGCGATTGATGAATATTTCACGCGCATAAGGGCCGTTGACCGCATGCATTGCATCGAATTTGATGTTAAATCCGCCGGCGAGCAGTCCGCGAATGGCGGCAAAGTCGAACAGTGATTCCATCAATTCGGCATAGTCAGCGACAGGGTCGATCACTGAGACGTGCATCTTGCCGATGGTGTATTCCCCGATCGTGTCTAGCGCCACATCGGATGCCTCAATGATGCGGTAATGGCTGATTTTTTTGCTGAGTTCAAAAATGGCTTCGGTAATTTTTTCCGGCGCCGGGCCGCCGTTGGCGGTATTGTATTTGATGCCGAAATCGCCTTCCGGTCCGCCGGGGTTATGGCTTGCCGACAGAATAATGCCGCCGAAGGTTGCATATTTGCGAATCAAACAGGAGGCGGCAGGGGTAGACAGGATACCGCCCTGTCCTGTCAGTACCCTGGCATAGCCATTGGCTGCGGCCATTTTGAGTATGATCTGAATGGCTTCAAGGTTGTAAAAACGTCCGTCTCCGCCCAGTACCAGGGTGGCTCCGGCAGGTGCCTGTATGCTGTCGAAAATGGCCTGTACAAAATTTTCCAGATAATTGGCTTGCTGGAATACCGGGACACGCTTGCGCAGACCGGAAGTACCCGGTTTTTGATCATTGAAAGGAGTGGTATGCAGGGTCAAGGTTGTTGTCATCATCATTCCTGAGGTCTGGTTTTAAGTCGCTGCGGTATCTTACACCAATTAAAAACGCTTGCCAGCAGGGGTTTTTTAGTCGCATGCAGATGACTTCACCTGACAGCGCTGTTTCCTGCAATAATTACAACAAAATAACGCAAGGAGAAAAAGCATGATGAGTCAGGATGATTTAAAGCGTGCAGTCGCTATCGCAGCGATTGAATATGTACCCGCAGATTGTATTGTGGGCGTGGGAACCGGCTCAACCGCCAATTTTTTTATTGATGAGCTGGCCAAAATCAAAAATAGGATACGCGGTGCCGTGGCAAGCTCCGAGGCTTCAGCTTCGCGTTTGCGGGGACATGGCATTGAGGTGCTGTCGCTCAATGAGGCGGGCGGCTTACAGGTCTATGTGGATGGTGCAGATGAAATCACGCATCACCTGCATATGATTAAAGGGGGCGGCGGCGCGCTGACTCGCGAGAAAATTGTCGCGGGCGCAAGCCGGCAATTCATCTGTCTGTGTGATGCCAGCAAGCTGGTGGATATGCTGGGTAAATTTCCTCTGCCGGTTGAAGTGATTCCGATGGCTAAGAGTTCTGTCGCGCGCCAACTTGTCGCGCTGGGCGGGCAGCCGGTGTTGCGTGAAGGTTTTACCACGGATAACGGCAACGTGATTCTGGATGTGCACGGCTTAAAAATTCTCAATCCGGTTGAACTGGAATCAGCACTGGATCATATCGCCGGGATAGTCACCAATGGATTGTTTGCGCGTCGTCCTGCTGATGTGTTGTTATTGAGCACAGCAGAAGGCGTCAGGAAAATGACAGCCTAATTGCCGGGTATTATAAGTTGTCATAAAACAGTCACAGTATTGTATTAGAATATACCGTTTAATAATCACGAGTGAGGTTATGCCATGAATATTACTGAACACACCTCCAAGCGCTTTGACGTTGAACTGGAGTCAATACGTTCACATGTGCTGCAGATGGGCGGGTTGGTAGAAAGTCAGATCAAGAGTGCCATCATGTCACTGGTGGAGGGTGATATTGACCTGATGAATCGCGTGATTGAAGATGATCATCGTGTTAATGCGATGGAGGTCAAAATAGATGAAGCCTGCAGTCAGGTGATTGCGAAGCGTCAGCCGACGGCCAGTGATTTGCGTCTGGTGATGATGGTGGTTAAGACAATTACTGATCTGGAACGTATCGGTGATGAAGCAGAGAAAATCGCACGCATGGGCAAGTTATTGTTAGAAGAGCGTGGTCTTGCGATTCCGCGTTATCATGAAGTCAGGCATGCCTCTGAAATTGCTGTGGAGATGCTGAGGAAGTCGCTGGATGCCTTTGCCCGCCTGGATGTTCTGATGGCCGCCGAAGTGGTGCGACAGGATGACGAGGTGGACAAGGAGTTTCGTGCCATTATGCGTTACCTGATCACCTTTATGATGGAGGATCCGCGCACGATTTCCACTTCGCTGGAAATTCTGTTTGTGGCGAAGGCGATTGAGCGGATTGGCGATCATGCCAAGAATATTTCCGAATATGTCATTTATATGGTCAAGGGCCGTGATGTACGTCATGTCTCCCTTGAAGAAATTGAACGTGAGATTTTAAAAGCAGAATAATGGAACAACACCCCGTCCTTGCCGCCGTTGATTTAGGTTCAAATAGTTTCAGACTACAAGTTGCCAGGGTAGAGGAAGAACAGATATACATGCTCGATGGCCTGCGTGAGCCGGTTCGTCTGGCATCCGGACTGACGGCTGATAATTATCTGGATGAAGCGGCTTGTCAGCGGGCGCTTGAGGCGCTTGCACGCTTCGCTGAGCGATTGCGCGGCTTGCCGCCTGAAGCGGTCCGTGTCGTGGGTACCAACTCACTGCGTGTGGCGAAAAATGCCGCCGTGTTTATTGCTCAGGCTGAAAAGATACTGGGTTTCCCGATAGAAGTCATCGCCGGTCGTGAAGAGGCCAGGTTGATTTACATGGGGGTGGCGCATGGTTTGCCACAGTCGGATGAGCAATTGCTGGTCATGGACATCGGTGGCGGTTCGACCGAGTTTATTATCGGACATGGCCTGACTCCGCTCAAGCTGGAAAGTCTGCATATGGGTTGCGTCAGTTTCAGCAGTCGTTACTTCCCGGAAGGAAAAGTCACCAGAAGTAATCTGCTCCGGGCTGAGCTTGCCGCTCGCTGTGAATTGCAAAATATCGTTGCTGACTATAAAGGCCAGTGGCAAAAGGCGATTGGTTCTTCCGGCACAGCCAAGGCGATCGCTGAGATTCTGGAATTGAACGGTTTTAGCAAGAGTGGAATTACCCGTGAAGGACTCGATATTTTGCGCGGTCACCTGCTCAGAGTCGGGGATGTGCATAAGTTGAATCTGCTGGGGTTGCGACCGGATCGCATCCCGGCGCTGGCGGGGGGGTTTGTAATCATGTATGCCGCCTTTGATGAATTAGGTATCACCTCGATGCAACTGGGGTTGAGCGCGTTGCGCGAAGGGGTGTTGTACGATTTGTGGGGACGTTTTCACAACAATGACATGCGCGATGTCACTGTGCAGCATTTTGAACGTCGCTATCATGTCGATTCCAGGCAGGTGGTGCGTGTAGCCAATTTATCCAACATGCTGGCCCGTCAGTTCTTCGGTGCCTATGCGAATCCCGCCGCGCTGCAGGTTTTAGGCTGGGTTGCGCATTTGCATGGCGTGGGTATTCGCGTCGCACACAGCGGATATCACAAGCATACCGCTTATATTCTTGCCAATGCGGATATGCCGGGATTCTCAAAGAAGGAACAGAACAGGCTGAGTTTGCTGGCGCTGGCACATCGCGGCAGTCTGAAAAAGTTGCAAGACCAGCTTACAGGCCGCGAGGATTGCTTGCTGGCGATGAGCTTACGTCTGGCCGCGCTGTTTTACCGCAATCGCAGCGACGTTCTGCTGCCTGATTTGAAAGCGGATTTTAATGGCACGAAATACGCTCTTGCCATGGATGCTGACTGGTTGCTGCAAAATCCGTTGACGGAGGCCGCATTGCAGGAGGATGTGAAACAGTGGAAGTCGCTGGGCATCGTTCTGCAGATTACCAGGCAATAGCAGCGCCTGAGTTAGTGCCCGGCAGTCGTAGCTGAAGCTGGCATCATAATTCAGCCCGGGGCGTGAAGCCCAGGGCTAAGATGTGAACATGATGAGAATAACGCAGCACTGCGAAAATAAACTACCGGCTCAGTGCATTGGCGATATCGCGTTTGTGTTCTTCTTCCTGAATCAGGATATCTTCCAGCATGCGTCGCAGTCCGTATTCCTTGAGGGCTTCAGCTTGTCCTATGCGTTCCTTGTAGCGCGCAATGGCATTTTCCTCGCCGGCCAAATCCTGTTTAAGCATTTCCAGACTATCTGCCGACATCTCGCGTTTTTCCACATCTATCGTAGGGATGCCGCCTAAAAAATCAATTTGCTCGGACAGCATCACCGCATGCTGCATTTCTTCCTGCGCGTGAATCAGCAACTCCTTTTGGATCGAATCGAATTGCGCGCCGTTGATGGTCGCAGCGTGTTGCACATACTGCACGGCTGCTGCGTATTCCCATTCCAGATCCTTATTCAGTTCCGACAACAGCTTTTTCATGGTGATTTTCATTTGGTAATCTCCTGATTGATTGTTATAGGTGCAGAACATCTTAGCAACTCGCAGCTCACTGCGCTACCCCGGCAGGCGCCTAGCCTGACAGAATCGCGCAGCAGAAAGGCAAGTATGTAAGGAGCGGCCTGAACGGTTAATCGATTCAGGCCGACGTTTTATACCGATTTACTGTTGAAGAGTCCCGACAATAGCTGAGCGATTTCCGAACCATTCTCGGGTAGTTCTCCATTCGGTGTCATCTGGTTAACCAGGTGCGGCAGCATGCCCGCCAGCGTGCTCGCAGCCAAGGTGCTGTCGATACCCAGTTTCCCCGCGACCTCCTGGATGACAGATGAACCCAGTGCTGATTCGAGTTGCTCGCCTGTAATCGGTAAACTCTGTCCGTTGCCTATCCATGAAGTAACTTTCTCTCCTAAACCCGCCTGGTTAAATTTGGCGATCAGGCCTGAAATCCCGCCGATTCCCGGACTGTTTAGTAAACTCATGACTGAACCTAGTATTCCGCCCTGATTAGCGCCCTCTGCCTGACTTTCAATGGCCCCGGCGATTGAATCGAATAATCCCATGTATTGCTCCTTTTTTTGATTGACAGTTATAGCTACAGTTAAAAATGAGCCATTTTGTTTTTTTGCGGGGCAGTTTGCGGTAAGCTATGCGCTTTCCAAAATCGCACAACAGAACTATTATGGCTCAATATGTAATGTCTATGCTCCGCGTGAGCAAAATCGTACCCCCTAAACGTCAGATCATCAAGGATATTTCCTTGAGCTTTTTTCCGGGTGCAAAGATTGGGCTGCTTGGGCTTAACGGTTCAGGTAAATCTACCGTGCTGCGTATCATGGCAGGCGTGGACAAAGAGTACGACGGTGAAGTGCAGCATCTGCCGAATATTCGGATCGGTTATCTGGCGCAGGAGCCGCAGCTCAATCCCGACAACACCGTGCGTCAGGAAGTCGAAGAGGCTTTGGGCGAAGTGATGCAGGCGCAGCAGAAATTAGACGATGTGTATGCAGCCTATGCAGAGGAAGATGCCGATTTCGACGCGCTTGCGGCGGAACAGGCGCGGCTGGAAAATATCATCGCCGCGGCAGGTTCGGGTTCTGACCAGTTGATGGAAATTGCCGCCGATGCACTGCGTCTGCCGGAATGGGATGCGGTAATTAAGAATCTGTCAGGCGGTGAGAAGCGCCGCGTCGCCCTTTGCAAATTGTTGCTGGATAAGCCGGACATGCTGCTGCTGGATGAGCCGACCAATCATCTGGATGCGGAATCGGTGGAATGGCTGGAGCAGTTTCTGGTGCGCTTCCCCGGCACAGTAGTCGCTGTTACCCATGATCGCTACTTCCTCGACAACGCGGCCGAATGGATACTGGAACTGGATCGCGGTCACGGCATTCCGTGGAAGGGTAATTATTCCTCCTGGCTGGAGCAGAAGGGCGCGCGTTTAGCGACTGAGAACAAACAGCTCGATGCGCACGCCAAGGCGATGAAGCAGGAGCTGGAATGGGTACGTCAGAATCCTAAGGGGCGTCAGGCAAAATCTAAGGCGCGTATCGCACGCTTCGAGGAACTCAATTCGCAGGAACACCAGCAGCGCAACGAGACTCAGGAAATTTTCATCCCCGTGGGGGAGCGTCTGGGCAATGAAGTCATTGAGTTCGACGGGGTCTCCAAGGCCTATGGCGATCGCTTGCTGATCGATAATCTCAGCTTCAAGGTGCCTGCAGGCGCGATCGTCGGGATCATCGGCCCGAACGGCGCGGGTAAGTCCACGCTGTTCCGCATGATCACAGGGAAAGAGCAGCCTGATTCCGGTGAGGTCAAGATCGGTTCCACCGTGAAGATCGCGCATGTCGATCAGGCGCGCGACTCGCTGGAAAACGAAAAGACCGTGTTCGAAGCGATTTCAGGCGGCAATGAAATCCTCACAGTCGGCAAATATGAAACCCCGGCGCGCGCTTACATTGGACGCTTTAACTTCAAGGGCGGCGATCAGACCAAGCTGGTCGGTCAACTCTCCGGCGGTGAACGCGGTCGATTGCATCTGGCTCAGACACTGATTTCCGGCTGTAATGTGCTGCTGCTGGATGAACCGTCCAACGATCTGGATGTGGAAACCCTGCGTGCGCTGGAAGACGCGCTGCTGGAATTTGCCGGTTGCGTGGCGGTAATCTCCCATGATCGCTGGTTTCTGGATCGTATTGCCACGCATATTCTGGCTTGCGAAGGCGATTCAAAATGGGTGTTCTTCGACGGAAACTATCAGGAATATGAAGCGGATAAACGCAAACGTCTGGGCGAAGAAGGTGCGAAACCGAAGCGCATCCGCTATAAGCCGATCAGCCGGTAAATTCAGGGCGCGAGCGATTTGAGCAAACGCATTAGCCGGGCCGAATGGTGCGGGCAAGACTACTTTACCCGCGAATTTTTGCCCAGCGAAGCAGATTATCTCAATTTTGTGAATGCCGATCTGATTGCGACCGGGCTGTCGCCATTCGCGCCGGAATTGGTCGCCTTCAGGGCGGGCAGGCAACGACCATGAAAGCGCCTGTTTGCCATTCGAAGGACCCCGACCTGCAAAAAGTGCCTCAGGCATTATTGCGTGCGGCAGAAAAAGCGCGGCAACCCGCCGAACAAGCTGCTACAGGTTTTGTTGTGCGCCCGTCGCCCGATAATCGCAAAACTAAATAGCCAGATGACGGCAGCGTGCTGCAATATCGCGGTGTAGCGAAGCTAGCTGGCGCCGTGCGTGTCAGGTAAAGCTTCGCTAAAAACGAATACGCGCCGATGCACATGAATGGTCAGGCATGCCGGCTTGCAACAGGCGACAAATATGGGCAATGGCACACGACAATTTTGATGTGTCAAGCATTGCCCGTACTTGTTAACATTTAACCGCTTACTGAGGCGCCCTGTCTCTCGACACCGGAATTGATTCAACATACCTGCGTGTTGCGGAAAAAATGTCATTATCATCCACGGGGAAATAGTTCTTGTTATCCCTGTCATTTGGAAAATTAGCTGCACAAGAGATTTTATACACACCATATCCGGTTGAGCCTGGAGTCACACTGGATTCATAGTCTGAAGATTGGAAAGACCCGATAAATTTCCCGTCACTATCATATGTGGACATCGCCAGGTTTTGGATAGTACGCTTCGAGCAATTGATACGCCACCTGGATGCAGTTGCCCAGCTCCCGTCAGTATCACGCTTATTTTTTTGGACAACTTTAACCCATAACGTCACCGTTCCATAGCCTTTCTCAACCGTTTTTTTATCAAAGAAATACAACGCGCTATCGGTATATACATTAATGTAATACCAGGAAGAGGCAACGGCGGATTGATTAAATAATGCGGAAGCCAAAAATACGATAATTAGTGAACAAAATTTCATTGCGTACTCCTTATAGAGCAGTTGTTTTTATTTAAATTTGCCGAATATTTTACGGCATTACCTTTTTGTGCACAATTGGCACATACTGAATGTCTCACAGCGCCCATTTTAATAACACGAGGGGGGGCTGTAAATATACACTTAACACCTTATCAGCTAAGAACTTATTTAACTATAGGTAAGTACTTAAATGTTTCTAGTGAAATTCTTATGACATGTCGTGCCGGGCGCTGCGCACGGATCTAGTTTTTGAATATCGTTGAACGCTACAAATTGAATGTGCCGGTTTCATTTCGTAGCCGTAAGCGGTCAATCGGGCATCATTTTGCCTTTGTCTTCCTTTTAGTTACAATTATCAGAATTCAATTTTGATTCGGTATTCTGTCATGCATGAGCAAATCATCAATCTGAGCGGTTTTCAAACCTCCGCCAGTCGCCTGTTGCCGGATAGCATCGGCAATGCGCCGACGATTCCGGACAGACTGAAGGCGAGAGCCGCTGTTGCCCAATCGCCTGGTACGGTGAGCCAGTAAATTATCAGAATGCCCTCATGGACATGAAAAAAATCAATACAGGCAAGCTGCGGGCCATCGGTTATGATGCCCGTGCGCGACTATTGCAAGTGCAGTTCGACGATGGCAGCACGCTACCGTACAACGGCGTGGGTGAAAATACCTGGCGCAGTTTGAGCTCTTCGGGTGCAGCATGGCGTTTTTATCGTGACAATATCGAGGATGAGTTCAGTTCTGTGCGTATTTTGGGAAAAGTTTCTACAGGGGTAAACCTGCCCGATGAATTATTCGGAAAGCCTTAAGTATGCAGACAGCTAAGAACAAAACAGTAGCGATTATAGGCGGAGGACCTGCCGGGCTGATGGCCGCCGAAGTGCTCACGCAGAACGGCATTCATGTCGATCTGTATGATGCCATGCCTAGCGTCGGGCGCAAATTTTTGATGGCGGGCAAGGGCGGTATGAATATCACGCACTCGGAACCGTTGAGTGAGTTTGTTGCACGCTACGGCAAGCGCAGTGTGCAAATCGCCCCCTTGCTCGATACTTTCGGGCCGGATGCGTTGCGGCAGTGGTTGCATAATCTGGGTATTGCTACTTTTGTCGGCAGTTCGGGGCGGGTGTTTCCAACCGATATGAAGGCTGCGCCCTTGTTGCGCGCCTGGCTGCAGCGTTTGCGGGAGTCAGGGGTGCATTTTCATATGCGTCATCGCTGGTTGGGCTGGACGGATAAGGCGTTGCGTTTTAATTCGACGCAAGGTGAAATCGCCGTGCATGCCGATGCCGTTGTGCTGGCGTTGGGTGGTGGCAGCTGGGCGAGACTGGGTTCAAACGGTGCCTGGGTATCGCTGTTAGTCGAGCGAGGAATAACCATCGCACCGCTAAAACCTGCCAACTGCGGTTTTGATGTTAACTGGAGTCCATATTTTAGTGAAAAGTTTGCAGGGCAGCCGCTCAAATCGGTAACCATCAGTTTTACCGACATATCCGGGCAGTTGCATGTAAAGCAGGGTGATCTGATGGTCACCGCCTCTGGCCTGGAAGGCGGATTGATCTATGCCTTATCGGGTTTTCTGCGCGAGCAGATCGACGCATCCGGCAGCGCGTTCATCAATCTCGATCTGCTTCCGGGTAAAGCGCTGTCCAGAGTTTTAGCTGAAGTTGATCATCCGCGAGGCAGTCGTTCGATGTCCAGCCATTTGCAAAGCCGCGTCAATCTCAAGGGCGTAAAGGTCGGACTGCTACGCGAACTGCTGCCCAAATCTGACTTTGATCAGCCGGAAAAACTGGCCGCCGCCATCAAATCGCTACCGCTGAAACTTCTCGCGACCCGTCCGCTGGACGAAGCGATCAGCAGTGCGGGTGGCGTGGCTTTCGATGCGCTGAATGATGACTTGATGCTGGATCCGCTGCCGGGGGTGTTTTGTGCCGGAGAAATGCTGGATTGGGAAGCACCTACCGGAGGTTATCTGTTGACGGCGTGTTTTGCCAGTGGACGCGTCGCAGGGCAAGGGGTGCTGGACTGGCTCAAAAAAAATCAGGAAAAATTGTGAGTGCAAATTTGAAAAAACTTAATCCGCAACCGGTGTGGGCACATTTCGCTACGTTGTGCGAAATACCGCGTGCCTCATATCACGAAGCTGCGCTGATTGAACATCTGAAGCAATGGGCTTTGGAGTACGGTATTGAAAGCACAGTTGATGCAGCAGGAAATCTGATACTGAGGAAACAGGCCAGTGCAGGTTATGAAGCTAGCTCCGGTGTGATTCTGCAAGGCCATCTGGATATGGTGTGTCAGGTAAATTCCGGTACGATCCACGATTTTTTGCGCGATCCGCTCAATGTTAGTGTGCAGGAGGGCTGGGTGGTGGCAGAAAATACCACCCTGGGCGCTGATAACGGCATCGGTGTCGCGCTCGCGCTGGCAGCACTGGAAGAACCAGGCTTGATTCATCCGGCGCTGGAAGTGCTGCTGACCGTGAACGAGGAATCCGGTATGGACGGTGCGCGCGGTCTCTTGCCAGGTACCTTGCAGGGTAAGACGCTGATCAATTTGGATACTGAGGAGTGGGGACTCTTTTATCTGGGTTGCGCAGGCGGGGTGGATGTGGAGGTGCATCATGACTGCGAACAGGAAAATCTGCCCGCTGAGAAGGCGCTGCTGAAACTTGAGGTATCGGGCTTGTGCGGCGGACATTCCGGTATCGATATTCATCTGGGGCGCGGCAATGCCATCAAGCTGCTGAGCGAGGCGCTGCTTGAGCTGTCTGAAAGTGCTGCGTTTCGTCTGCTTGAAATGAAAGGCGGTACAGCGCGTAATGCGATCCCGCGCGAGGCATATGCGATCATTTCGTTGCCAGCAGCCGATGTAGTGCGTATTGAAGAACAACTAAGACAGCGCTATGAGGCGTGGCAGATGCACTTTTGGCAGGTTGATCCGAATCTGTCGCTGTCGATCAAACACCTTCTGGATTGCGAAAACTCACCGAGTAGTGCTGTTTCAGGCGGGGGGCGTGACAGGTTGCTCGGTTTTCTGGGCGCTGCTGCCAACGGTGTGGCGTGCATCAGCGAGGACTTCTCCGGCGTGACCGACACCTCGGTTAATCTGGGGGTGGTAAGTCTCGAACAAGGCGTATTTAAGGCAACTTTCAAGGTGCGCTCGCTGCATGATCAGCGCGCCAGTGAATTGGCCGATAAACTTATCACTGACGCCGCAGTTTTCGCGCTGTCAGCCTTGAAACATGGCGCTTATCCGGCTTGGACGCCGAATCCGTCATCTGAACTGCTCGCGCTGTGCCAGCAGGTATACAGCAAAGAATTCGGTCAGGCTGCCAGTTCGCAGGTGATTCATGCCGGGCTGGAATGTGGTCTGCTCGCCGCCAGTCATCCGCATCTGGAGATGATTTCCTTCGGGCCTGATATCCGCGGTGCTCATGCGCCCGGCGAGCGCGTGAAAATCGAATCGGTTGCGGATTGCTACACTTTGCTCAAAGCCGTGCTACAGGCGCTGGCAACGAAATGACAGGCGCCTTTGATACAGGCAATTTTGAGGCTGTGCTGAAACAGGTGTTGTTACAGGACTGATCATTCAATCAAGTGTAACTGCATTCGAATGTCCTGCTAATCGTGAGGCTGCTCAATTTTTGGCAGCGGTTTTGACATAAAGTTATGTGCCATTGTGTGGAACAGCGGTGTAGGGCAAATAATTTTCGAACAAAAGTTGGCAATAAATGCAGCAGCCATCAGCGGCAATAACATTTCGTGGTTGTCAGTCATTTCCATCACGATGACGAAAGCGGTGATCGGTGCCTGTGTGACGCCGGCAAAGTAGGCAACCATGCCGAGAATGATAGTCGCCCCGGCAGGTGCATTAGTAAATAATAATGCCAGATTTGCACCTAATCCTGCGCCTGCGGAAAGCGTGGGCGCCATTACCCCGCCGGGTATTCCGCTGACATAGGAGACGAGAGTGGCCGTCATTTTCAGTATGCCGTAACCCTCAGGAAGCGTTGCATTGCCATCGACCAGTGATTTGGCTTCACTGTAGCCGCTGCCGTAAGAGGTGTTGTTTGATGCCAGTCCGATAAGCGCCAGAATGAAACCGCAAACCGCGGCGAAGGCAATCGGATTGGTACGCATCCATGCGCTCATGCGTCCGGCAAGCCCTTTGTTGATTTCGATCAGAAAGCGGCTGAACGCGCCGCCCAATAGACCGCACGCAATGCCGCAGACCACAACGACATCCCATTCTTTTCCGAATGCCAGCGTTTCATCGGTGTGACCAAAATAGGAATAGTTGCCCAGCAGTGCAAGTGAGGTGATACCGGCGATGATCACTGTCATCAGGATAGTCGTGCTGTTGTGCTCTTCAAAGGAGCGGCTCATCTCTTCGATAGCGAACACGATACCAGCCAGCGGCGTGTTGAATGCGGCCGCGACACCGGCAGCAGCACCTGCGAGTATCAGCCCTTTTTCCAGATCGTGTTTGGGGAAGCGTGCAAGATTCCCCAGGCTATGCATGATGGATGCACCGATTTGCACAGTGGGTCCCTCACGTCCGATAGATGCACCACACAGTAATGACAGGACTGCAAGCATGAATTTACCCGCTGAGACACGAAGGGAAAGCACGCGTTCGCGAATGGCACTGCTTTCTTTAGGGTCAAGCGATGCGATGGCTTGCGGTATGCCGCTGCCTTGCGATCCCGGGAAATATTTCTTGGTGGTGTAAACAATCAATGCCAAGCCGGCAGGCGTAATCACCAAGGGCAGGTAAGGCGAAATGGTCAGTATTTTGTGAAAGATGCCGTTGGCCCATTCGGCGGCAATAGCTAGCGCAATGGCGACTAGTGCTACACTGATTGCGCCGCTCCAGAAAACAAGCCTGCGTTTCCAGTCCAGTATCATTGTTGTTTCGAACAGTGAACCTTCATCAGTCACTTTAAAGTATTCGCGAATTACTTGGTAAATTTTCATTGCGGCCATTATACAGGCAGCTTTACAAACTTTGATTGACAGAATGAATAATTTAAATAAGATGTATTGTGACAAATTGAAAGTGGTTTTATTTAAGTTTGCCAATGGTCACGCTGGTATTATTTTTCGGTGCACAGGCAATGCAGTTGATTATTTTCAGATAGAATCTGAAGATTAATTTTAAATATTAAGGTTTTGTCATGAATTTAGCGCAGTTGTTTCGTCACGAGACCGATTTAAAGGTGCTGTCTGCGGGAGATGCTTTGTTCGAAGCGGGTGAGCCGGGCGATGTTATTTATGTGCTGATGACTGGTGTAGTTGAGATCATCGTGCATAAAAGGGTGGTGGAAATAGCAGAGGCGGGGGCAATGCTGGGGGAATTGGCGTTGATTGATGAGGTGCCGCATTCTGCGACGGTCATCGCGAAGAGCGATTGCAGCTTGTTTGCGATTGATCGTAAACGGTTCAATTTTTTGATTCAACAAACTCCAGGTTTTGCTTTGCATGTGATGCGTGTGATCGCAGCTCGTTTGCGTAAAACGGATGCGGGCTTATAAACCCGTTATGAACACTCAATGGTAATGTATGGCAAATGACCGATAAAGATCGCGCTGTTAACTGCGATATTGTTGCTGAAGAGGTAAGAATTGTCAGTGCCGAGGGGGAACAGCATTGCAGGAAAAGTGATTCAGATCAATTTGTGCCGTTCTCGCCGCTCGAAGGAGACGCTGATTTCAGTGTTGGTGTCGGATACGTCAGCATCGGATGCGCAAGTTGAGCATTTACGCGCTGCGATAGACGATGGTCGACAAATAATCAAAGCGAAAGAGCAGGAGATCGCATTGCTCAAGTTGGATGTGGAATTCGCGAAATATCTTGTGTTGGCGAAACAAATGCACCAGTGAACCACTCTGTTGAACGCGGCTTAGCAGGAGAGCTGGAAACAATTGACGGAAAAGTTTGCTGATTTTATGCAAGCCGGCAGCCAGTTGAGTGTAGAGAAAAAGCTGAAGTTAACGCTGGTGCAGGGTTTGATTCATGAGTTGGCGCAACTGCTGGAGGCGCAGAAACAAGCAAGTGCAAGTGTTCTATGTGAAATTGCTAAAGTTGCGGGTGATACGTCGGTGCGTAGTGTTGTTATTCCTGAAGGCATCGCTTCATTGCAAAAAGATGATCCCGCCATAATCAGAATCCGTTTGCGTGAGCAGGATGTCAGGCATAAGCGGCTTTGTTCAAGTGATTCAGGCAGCTTCGCCTGGCGTTTTAAGCCTGTGACTCAGGAGTATGATGGCGTTACGTCTGAAAGCAGTTAATTTTCATATAATTAACTGCTTCATGAAGTTTCGCACGTGGTTTTATCAGGGGTATTTTATTTGGGGAGGGTTATGTTAAATCTGGATCGTTTTATCGTTGAATTCGACAAAGGCTTGCGCACGCTGTTTAGTGAAGCGCATAGCGTACGCCTCTATCCTGACACGGATTTGATGGAGTCGTCTTTGTCTGATGAAGAGAAAAGTCACGCAGCGGCGCTGATGCGGGTAAATCACAGTGGGGAAATTTGCGCGCAAGCCTTGTATCAGGGCCAGTCACTGACGGCGCGCGATCCTGCTATTCAGCAAAAATTACAGCTTGCCGCGCAGGAAGAGACTGAACACCTGGCCTGGACGGCGCATCGGGTACATGAGTTGGGTGGACATCTGAGTGCACTAAATCCAGTGTGGTACACCGCTTCATTGGCGATTGGCGCATTTGCAGGTTTATTGGGTGATAAATGGAATCTGGGTTTTTTGTCTGAAACTGAGCAGCAGGTAGGCGCTCATCTGCAAAGGCACCTTGAAAAATTGCCGGAGAAAGATGAAAAAAGCCGTGCAATTGTGACGCAAATGTACACAGATGAGATTGGTCATGCCAATATGGCGGTAGCCTTGGGTGGCGTGCCATTGCCTAAAGTGGTGCAGAAGGCGATGAGGCTGAATGGCAAAATCATGACTAGTGCGGCATATCGGATTTAGGGGGTAAGTGGGGCTTGATCCTTTTTACATCTTGTGCAGGAATCAATGAGCTGTGGTAAGCTTTAACACCTGTTTTATTCTGTATTTTTTTCATTATCTATGTCATCTGTCTCTGCGTTTGTCAACACCCTGATTCGCCCCGAAATTCTGGCGCTCAGCGCCTATCATGTGCCGGCCTGTGCCGACATGATTAAGCTGGATGCGATGGAAAATCCTTATCTGGTGCCGCCGCCATTGCGCGATGAAATCGCCGCCGTGGTGGCGGATGCGCACATCAACCGCTATCCGGATCCTGATCCTCGCAGTTTGAAGCAAAAAATCCGCGAGTTGCTCGCGTTGCCTGAAGGGATGGCCGTGTTGCTGGGGAATGGCTCGGATGAGTTGATTCAGTTGCTGGCGCTGGCGTTGAATAAACCTGGTGCGGTGCTGCTCTCGGTTGAGCCCTCTTTTGTGATGTACAAAATGATCGCAACCTTTGTCGGCATGCGTTATGTCGGTGTGCCGTTGCGAACTGATTTTTCACTGGATTTGCAAGCTACGCTGGCTGCGATTCATATGAACCAGCCCGCACTGGTGTTTCTGGCTTACCCTAATAATCCGACCGGTAATCTGTTTTCGAGAGAGGATATTTGTCAGATAATTGAGGCCTCGCCCGGTCTGGTGGTAATTGATGAAGCATACTATGCGTTCGCCAACGACAGCTTTGTGCCTGATCTGGCAATCTATCCGAATCTGCTGGTAATGCGCACTTTTTCCAAACTCGGTATGGCCGGATTGCGGTTGGGTTTTATCGCCGGCAGCGCCCTCTGGCTGGATCAGCTGGAAAAACTGCGTTTGCCGTATAATGTCGGTGTATTACCGCAAAGGGTTGCAGAAACACTGCTCGATCACCATGCCGTGCTACTGGAACAAGCCGAACACATTAAGCAGGATCGCAAATTACTGTATCAACAGTTAAGCAGTCTGGTTGAAGTTTATCCTTCCGAGGCCAATTTTCTGTTGTTTCGCGTGGCTCATGCCAGCGAAGTTTTTGCAGCATTAAAACAGCATGGCGTGCTCATCAAGAATCTGAACGGCGGGCATCCGATGTTGACAGACTGCTTGCGAGTAACAGTGGGTACGCCGGATGAAAACGAGCAGTTTATCGCGGCATTGCGAGCTTGCTTGCAATGCACAGTTGAATAAGCGAGTTTCAGCGTAGCTAAAACAAGCGGTTCATCGCGGCATTACAGGAAAGCCTAGTCGGGTTAAAACCCGATCTACAATAAATGGAACGACAAATGCGCAGTGCAAAAGTGACACGCAATACGCTGGAAACTCAGATCAGCGTCGAGTTAAATCTGGACGGGACAGGACGTGCCAGCTTTGAAACCGGTTTGCCGTTCCTCGATCATATGCTCGATCAGATCGCGCGCCACGGTTTGCTGGATATCAGCATTATTGCCAAAGGTGATCTGCACATTGATGCGCATCACACCGTGGAAGATATGGGGATTACCCTGGGGCAGGCGTTCAATCAGGCAGTGGGCAATAAGCAGGGGCTGACTCGCTATGGTCACGCCTATGTGCCGCTGGATGAAGCCTTGTCGCGCGTGGTGCTGGATCTGTCGGGGCGTCCAGGGTTGGTGTTTAACTGCGATTTCGTGCGCAGCAGCATCGGTGATTTTGACGTGGATCTGTTTCATGAGTTTTTTCAGGGTTTTGTCAATCACGCGCTGGTGACTTTGCATATCGATAATCTGGCAGGTAAAAACGCGCATCATCAGGCTGAAACGATCTTCAAGGCTTTTGGCCGTGCACTGCGTATGGCAATTGAGACTGACGTTCGTATGGCCGGCATGATGCCTTCTACCAAAGGATGTTTGTAAATGGTTGATGTCGCGATCGTTGATTATGGCATGGGTAATTTACGCTCGGTCGAACAGGCATTGCGTCACGTTTCACCGGATGCGAATATTGTTGTCACCGATGATGCTGAGGTGATAGCGCAGGCTCGCCGCGTAGTATTTCCCGGACAGGGTGCGATGCCCGATTGTATGCGCGAACTGGATGCGCGCGACTTGCGCGAAGCTGTCATCGGCGCGGCAAAGACGAAACCTTTCCTGGGTATCTGTATCGGTCTGCAAATGTTGTTCGAGCATAGTGCCGAAGGCAATGTGGCCGGCCTGGGCGTATTAAAAGGCGAGGTGCTGCGCTTTGCCGGCAATATGCAGGATGCCTCAGGCGCTAAACTGAAAGTGCCGCACATGGGCTGGAACCAGGTGCATCACCTGACAGATCATCCGCTCTGGCACGGAATTGCTCAGGATGCGCGTTTTTATTATGTGCACAGCTATTACGTAAAGCCGCAAGATCAAAGCCTGATTCAGGCCGTCAGTGATTATCCGCAGCCGTTTGTCTGTGCGGTAGGCGCTGCTAATTTATTCGCGGTGCAATTTCACCCCGAAAAAAGCCAGGCAGCAGGGCTGCAACTGCTGAAAAATTTTGTTCAATGGAATCCTTAATCTAATTACTTATTCGCCATGCTACTAATTCCTGCGATTGATTTAAAAGACGGTCATTGTGTGCGCCTCAAGCAAGGCTTGATGGAAGAGTCCACAGTGTTTTCAGAAGATCCTGCCGCCACCGCGCTGCATTGGCTGGCACAAGGTGCCAGGCGTTTGCATCTGGTGGATTTGAACGGCGCCTTTGCCGGTAAACCCAAAAATGAAGCGGCTGTGAAAAGCATCATACAGGCGGTAGGCAACGATGTGCCGGTGCAACTGGGTGGCGGTATCCGCGATCTGGAAACCATTGAGCGCTACCTTGATCTGGGTGTGACCTACATCATTATCGGGACGGCAGCGGTCAAAGTACCGGGCTTCTTGCATGAGGCTTGCGATGCGTTTCCCGGGCACATCATGGTGGGTCTGGATGCAAAGGGCGGTAACGTGGCGGTGAACGGTTGGTCCAAGCTCACCGGGCACGATGTATGCGATCTGGCAAAACGCTTTGAAGGTTACGGTGTGGAAGCGATCATTTATACCGATATCGGCCGCGACGGCATGTTAACCGGTGTGAATATCGAAGCGACTGTCGAACTGGCTCGTCCCCTGAAAGTGCCGGTGATTGCCAGTGGCGGTATTACCAATCTGGATGATGTGCGCCGCCTTTGTGCGGTGCAAGCTGAAGGCATTTCAGGTGCCATCACCGGACGGGCTATTTATGAAGGTACGCTGGATTTTGCCGTTGCTCAGGCGCTGGCAGATCAACTGTCACCTAAGCTGTAATGCTGGCTAAACGAATTATTCCTTGTCTGGATGTGACACATGGTCGCGTGGTCAAAGGGGTAAGCTTTGTCGAACTGCGGGATGCGGGCGATCCGGTTGAGATTGCCCGTCGCTATGATGAGCAGGGCGCGGATGAACTGACCTTTCTGGATATTACCGCCAGTTCCGATGACAGAGGCATCATCTTTCGTATCATCGAACAGGTCGCCTCGCAGGTGTTTATTCCATTGACGGTGGGTGGCGGGGTGCGTGAGGTGATCGACGTGCGCAATCTGCTCAACGCGGGTGCGGACAAGGTCAGTATCAATACGGCTGCCGTGATGAATCCTCAGTTGGTGGCAGATGCGGCAAGTCGTTACGGTTCGCAGTGCATCGTGGTGGCGATCGACGCGAAGCAGGTCGCACCCGGGCAATGGCAAGTATTTACCCATGGTGGTCGTAAAGCAACCGGGCTTGATGTAGTGGACTGGGCGAAAAAAATGCAACACTTAGGCGCGGGTGAAATATTGCTGACCAGCATGGACAGGGACGGACAAAAAAACGGCTTTGACCTGGCTTTGACCCGCCAGGTAACCGATGCACTGGAAATTCCTGTGATCGCCAGCGGCGGGGTGGGTAATTTGCAACATCTGGCTGATGGCGTCACACAAGGCGGTGCGGATGCGGTTCTGGCTGCCAGCATATTTCACTTCGGCGAATATACTGTGCAACAGGCCAAGCAGTTCATGGCGGCGCAAGGGATTGAAATCAGGCAATGAATAATCGACAATTAATAATTGATAATGAAATGTTGAGAAGGGGTAAGGGAGGAGATTTAACCCTTCCCTCTTCCCTGACAACTCGTTTTATTGGACTGTTATGAGCGAAGCCTGGCTGGACAAGCTGAATTGGCAGACCGATGGGCTGCTGCCCGCTATCGCACAGGATGCTGTGAGCGGACGTGTATTGATGGTGGCGTGGATGAACCGTGAGGCGCTGGCATTGACAGCGCAAAAATCAGAAGCGGTCTACTGGTCTCGCTCGCGCCGTAAGCTCTGGCATAAGGGCGAAGAGTCCGGCCATATCCAGAAAGTTTGCGAGATCAGAACCGATTGCGATGCCGATGTGATTTTGCTGCAAATTGAACAACAGGGTGGCATAGCTTGTCACACCGGGCGCGAAAGTTGTTTTTTCAGCCGACTGGAAGAGGGGCAATGGCAAGTAGTCGACGCCGTACTCAAAGCGCCGGAAGAAATATATAAAAGATAGTATGTAGTTAGTGGTAAGTGGAAAGTAGGGTCGGATTTATCGGGCCATCACAATATGATGAATATGGATATATTAAAAAATTTGACCGAAACGATAGAGGCGCGCAAACAGGCGTCGCCCGATAGTTCTTACGTTGCAAAATTATTCAGCAAGGGTGAAGATGCCATTCTGAAAAAAATTGGCGAAGAAGCCACTGAAGTGATTCTGGCCAGTAAATCCGGTGAGCATGAACAAATCATCTATGAAACGGCGGATTTGTGGTTTCATAGCATGGTCATGCTAGCGCACCACGGTTTAAGTACCGAGGATGTATTGAAGGAGCTGGCAAGGCGCGAAGGCTTGTCGGGGATAGTTGAAAAAAACAGCCGGGAAAAATCATGAGTGACTGTCTATTTTGCAAGATTATCAAAGGGGATATTCCTTGTCGTAAATTGTATGAAGATGACGAGGTGCTGGCGTTTCACGATATTAATCCCGTTGCACCAGTCCATTTTATGCTGATTCCGAAACGACATCTGAAATCGCTGGCTGAAGCCGATGAAAGTCATCAGGCTTTGCTAGGCAGGCTGATGGTATTGTTGCCGAAACTGGCGAAAGAGCAGGGGCTTGATCACGGGTTTCGTACGGTAATCAACACCGGGCGCGGGGGTGGTCAGGAAGTATTCCATTTACATATCCATGTGATCGGCGGCGGCAATCTTCCGCCTATGGTGCGGCGTGATTAATTCAAGGAGAAAATAATGGGTTCATTAAGTATTTGGCATTGGCTGATTGTACTGGTGGTGGTCATGATGATCTTCGGCACCAAGAAATTGCGCAACATTGGCAGCGACCTGGGCGGCGCGGTCAAAGGCTTCAAGGAAGGTATGGCTGAAAATCAACCAGAAGCTGCCAAACAGCTCAAGGAAGAAGGCCAAACCATCGAAGGCGAAGTCAAAAGTAAAACACACAGCAATATCTAGACTTCATCTCACGCGGAGACGCTAAGATCTCGTGTTTGATCGTTTTTAAGGAATAATTGAAGAATATTTATGTTTGATTTCAGTGCAGGAGAGTTGGGATTGGTGATGGTGGTGGCGCTGGTCGTCATCGGGCCTGAACGCCTGCCTAAAGTGGCGCGTACCTTGGGGCATCTGTATGGCCGCGCACAGCGTTATGTGAATACGGTTAAATCCGATATTTCACGCGATATGGCACTGGATGAATACAGAAAATTACAGCAAGATGTTCAGGCCGAAGCGGATGCCTTGCACGGGGTGGTCAAGCAGGCAGGCGCTCAGATGAACGAACAGATGCAACAAATCAATCAGACGATAGCGAATCCGGTGTCGCCAGCAGTCGTTGAAAAAGCGCCTGCCGATATTCAAAAGCAACACCCTGAAATTTAATATTTCCCGAGCCTAGATGACCCCTACCGAAAGTTTTATCGCCCATCTGATTGAACTGCGCAAACGCCTGGTGCACTCTATTCTCGCTGTGCTACTGACTTTCGCCTGCCTGTTCCCCTTTTCATCCCGATTATATGCATGGCTGGCAAAACCGCTACTGGACAAGCTGCTGCCAAAAGGCGGACAGATGATCGCAACCGATGTGACGACGCCGTTCTTTGTGCCGCTTAAAGTCACATTGATGGCGGCCTTCCTGATTGCACTGCCTTTTATCCTGTATCAGATATGGCGCTTTGTCGCACCCGCTTTGTATGCGCATGAAAAACGACTGGTGGCACCGCTGATTTTTGCCAGTACGGTGCTGTTTTTTTGCGGTATGGGCTTTGCCTATTTTGTGGTGTTTCCTATCGTGTTCGGCTTTATTACGGCGTCCGCACCGATAGGCGTGGCGGTGATGACTGATATTGAAAAATATTTGAGTTTTGTGATGTCGATGTTCATGGCTTTTGGCATGACTTTTCAAGTGCCGGTTGCGGTCGTGCTACTGGTGCGCATGGGCGTGGTGACAGTTGCGAAATTACGCGAAATCCGCCCCTATATCATTGTCGGTGCTTTTGTCGTCGGCGCGATCTTTACCCCGCCTGATGTGGTTTCGCAGTTGATGCTGGCTATCCCGCTTTGCTTGTTATACGAAGCAGGTATTGTCGTGGCAAGCTGGAGTCGTCCTGTCGATAAATCTGATCAACGCGATAGTCGTTACTAGTGCAGGATACCGATTCCAATCTGCTGATTGATTTAATTGCTCAGGGCGAATCTGTAGGGATACTCTGGCAATGCTTGGTTGTCGTACTGATCACACTATTGGCCTTTGCTCTGGATAAGCTTATTCTTAAAAGGCTGGCGGCAAGACCGAATCTAAAAAGCAGCGCCTTGAGCGATGTTAAAAGCATTATCTTTCCGGTTATTTCCTTGTTTGGCGTATGGCTGGCGCGTATTGTTTTTAAGCATTTTAACGTGCCGGTTTTGCTGCTTAAACTGGTTATCCCGCTATTTTTGTCACTGTTTCTGATTCGTTTGCTGGTATATGTGCTGCGCAAAGTTTTCCCCCAGTCAGCTGCGCTTAAAAACTGGGAATTAAGTATATCCATTTTAGCCTGGCTGGCAGTGGCATTGCATGTGACCGGATTGCTCAATGCCGTGCTGGATGCCATGGATGGGCTAAGTTTTAAACTGGGCAGTCAGCACATCTCCTTGCTGATGATACTGCAAGGTTTGCTATCAAGTGCGGCAACGATATTGATTGCATTATGGCTGGGGCGCTTTCTGGAAGCGCGCATCATGCGCATGGAGGAAATGGATGCCAGCTCACGCGTGCTGCTAATTAAAACGCTGCGCGGCAGCCTGTTGGTAATATCGGTGTTGATTGCACTGTCGCTGGTGGGCATAGATATCAGAGTGCTTTCTGTTTTCGGCGGCGCGTTGGGAGTGGGGTTAGGCTTTGGCTTGCAACGCATCGCCAGTAACTACATTAGCGGATTCATTATTCTGCTGGATAAATCAATACGCTTAGGCGATGTGATTGCACTGGATAATCATTATGGTACGGTAAGCCGTTTAACCGGGCGCTACATGGTGCTGCGCGGGCAGGATGGCGCAGAGTCGCTGATACCGAATGAAACAGCCATTACCTCAACGCTGGTTAATCATTCTTTTTCCGACCGGAATTTTCTAATTAAGGTAAATTTTCAGATAGCCTATAGTAGCTCTCTTGAACTTGCGATGCAGATCATGAAAGCGGCCGCTGAAGGAAACAACCGCGTTATCAGCGCTCCTGCGCCATCAGTCAATCTGCTTGAATTCGGTGATAACGGCATCGCGCTTGAATTATCGGCCTGGATCAATGATCCGGAAATAGCTCAGGCGAGCTTGCGCTCGGATCTTAATCTGGCTATCTGGCGGGAATTCCAGCGCGCAGGAATTGAAATCCCCTATCCGCAGCGCGAAGTCCGCATTATAAAATAAAGCAGCATAATCGCAGGCAGTCAGGCGACAATTAGTCTGACACCGGGGGGCATGAATGAGATAAATCCGAATGCCGGGCTCGCAATCAATCCGGTATTTTTTGAGCGTGCCTTCAATAGGCTTTACGGGCCATCATGCGCACACGCGCTGCGGCTACTTTTACGGCGTATTCAATAGGTAAATCATTGAACCACTTCTGCGTAGCAATTCTTCTGTTCGCTGGTTACGTATTCTTCTATCTTGATAGATATGACGCATAGTAACTTGAAGGTTACTTTTGCGTAAGGTGTAATGTGGCTTGGATTTTTAAAACAGAAATAGGGGAGTAATGCTCCAAGGGATTTAGCCGCCTTCGATGAAATGCAGATTTCAGGCTGCTAATTTCTAACGTCGACCGGCAGCAAATGGCACCCCCCTTCATTCCTGAATATCGGCTTTATTATTAGCATTTATGATCTCTGGGGGGAATTAATATGGGCGGAATTATTGTGCTGCGGGTTTAGGTCGTTTGCCGATTTTAACTTGTGAGTCGATTTTATTTCCATCGCGCAGCACCGAAATGATGACGATGTTGCCGGGCGGAAGATTGGATACGGTGTCGAGCATATTATTCCAGCTATCAATCAAATGATGATCAATGGACAGCAGAATATCACCGCGCCTGATGCCGGCCTGTTCAGCAGGACTGTTGCGCAGGACTTCGGTAATTAACACACCGCTGCTCTGTTTAAACGTGGCGCTCATTTCCGGCGTGAGTTCCTGTATCGCTGCACCTATCCATCCGCGCGTTACCGTACCTGTCTGGATAATCTGCTCCATGGTCTTTTTTGCAGTGCCGGCAGGGATCGCAAAGCCGATGCCAAGAGAGCCGCCATTGGGTGAATAAATAGCGCTGTTGATGCCGATCAGATTCCCGTTGACGTCGACCAGCGCGCCGCCGGAATTGCCCGGGTTGATTGCCGCATCAGTTTGTATGAAACTCTCGAAGGTATTGAGACCCAGATGACTGCGTTTGAGCGCGCTGATAATACCCATGGTTACGGTTTGTCCGACACCAAACGGATTGCCGATGGCGAGTACCAGATCACCCACGCGGGCAGTTTCCGGATGGCCGAAGGTGATCGCGGGCAATTGTCCGGGCAGATCAATTTTTATTACGGCAAGATCCATTTCAGGATCGGAACCTATCACGTGAGCACGGGCTTTCCGGCCATCGGCCAGCGCAACTTCGATCTGGTCAGCCGCTTCTATCACATGGTGGTTGGTGAGGATGAAACCATTCTGGCTGACAATAACCCCCGATCCCAGACTGGCGCTTTGCTGCGTGATGGTATCCTGTTCACCGAAAAAAAAGCGGTAGCGCGGATCATCCATGAAGGGATTTACCGGAGTCTTGTTGGTTGTGCTGGTGAAAATATTGACTACCGAGGGCATCGCCTTTTTGGCCGCTACACTTAAACCTGTCATGGGTAATGCCCCGTTGCTGGTCGCTGTGCTGCTTTCATAGAGCGTGACAACGCGAGCTGCACTGGGCAGTAGTTCGGGTCTTAGCGTATGAATAATGAACAGTAAAGCCAGTGCGACGGTGACAGTTTGGGTAAATAATAACCAGTGTTTACGCATGGTAAGATGAATCAGATAAATTTTGGGAGCTATTATGAAACTTGACGAGTTACGTGATTATAACGCAAGCCTGTTGCAAACTACTCAATTTAAGGATTACTGCCCGAATGGCTTGCAGGTAGAAGGGCGTGCTCAGGTGCTGCATATCGCGACGGCGGTGACCGCTTCACAGCAAGTTCTTGAGGCCGCAATAGCCTGGGGAGCTGATGCGGTACTGGTGCACCATGGCTATTTTTGGCGTAATGAAGAACCATGTATTGTCGGCGTCAAGAAAAAGCGAATTGCATCCCTGATAAAAAATGATATTAGTTTGCTGGCCTATCATCTGCCGCTGGATGCGCATGCGGAACTTGGTAATAATGCACAACTGGGAAAGTTGTTGGGGCTGACAGAGCAAGGCCGCTTCGGGGAACAGAATATTGCCTGCTTTGGCGCGCTGGCCTTACCGCTGTCACTGGCGCAATTTACCCTGCAAGTTGCCGGAAGCTTGCAGCGCACACCACAAGTTATTGGCAAAAGTGATCAGCTGATTCGTCGTGTCGCCTGGTGTAGCGGTGGTGCGCAAGGCTACTTTGAAGCGGCGATTGCACAGGGTGTTGATGCGTTTGTGACAGGTGAAATCTCCGAGCAAAACTATCATCTTGCCAATGAGAGCGGGGTGGCGTTTATCGCAGCGGGGCATCACGCCACGGAACGCCTGGGAATAAAGGCACTGGGGGAACACCTTTCTGTCAAATTTGCCCTCGAACATCAATTTTTTGATCAAAATAACCCGATTTAGCAGGCATAGTCGCAGGTCAATTAAACGCCAGTGCGCCGTGTAGTGACATTTCAGCTGTCTGCACGGTATTTTTTGCCGCTTTCTGACCGGCAGCACCGCAAAATGCGGTGAAAATAGTACCCATATTCATTGTATGTTACACAAAATCAAGATATACACGTGTTTAACTGACAAATTTGCGCTACACTTGAGTCAGGGCGTTTCAATGACAAACCGTTTTACAATAAATTGTCATGAAACATCCAAAAGCAATTCGAAAAATCTACTAGGGAGAATAGTAATGTCTGTATTAATTGCAAGCAAGATACAAAAAAACCCGAAATACCTTCAGCTAATAAAACAACGAGATACGCTCTCATGGACACTTTCAGCGATTGTGTGCATCATGTATTTCGGCTTTACTCTGATGATCGCGTTTACCCCTGGCATTCTCACCCAACCCATAGCTGCTGATAGCGTAATTCCTGTCGGCATGCTGCTCGGTGTTGGTGTAATTATTGCATCCTGCATTTTGACTGGTATCTATGTTTTCATCGCAAACAATACCTTCGATCCTATCGTCAATGAAATCGTTCGCGAGGCATCCAAATGAAATTAGCTAAATCTGCTCTCCTCGCGATACCCGCTGCGGCGGCTTTATTTGCGACGCAACTGTCTTCAGCCGCTGATGCTGTCGTTGCAGCGCCTGCCGCTGTTTTGGCTGCCGTTCCGGCTGAAGTGCCTATTAACTGGCATGCGATTATCATGTTTGTGATCTTTGTCGGCATAACGCTGATCATCACTTATGTTGCGGCAACCCGCACCAAGACCGCCAGCGATTTTTATGCTGCCGGACGCGGCGTCACCGGTTTTCAAAATGGTATGGCGATCGCCGGTGACTATATGTCAGCGGCTTCTTTCCTCGGGATTACCGCGCTGGTTTACTTCAACGGTTTCTACGGCCTGATCTTTTCAGTGGGCTGGCTGGTAGGTTGGCCGATCATCCTGTTCCTGATTGCAGAGCGTCTGCGCAATCTGGGTAAATACACTTATGCTGACGTGGTATCGTTCCGCTTGAAACAGGGCCCGGTTCGCACCATGGCTGCCGTCAGTTCGCTGATCGTGGTTATCTGGTATCTGATCGGACAAGCTGTTGGTGCCGGGCAGTTGCTGCATACCCTGGTTCCTCAAGTGTCTTACCGCGAAGCAATTGTTGCAGTGGGTGGCTTGATCATCATTTACGTGACTTTCGGCGGTATGAAAGCGACGACCTGGGTTCAGATCATTAAGGCCGGCCTGTTGCTGGGTGGCGCATCTGCGATGGCTTTCGGCGTCATGGCGCATGAAGGTTTCAGTTTCGCTAAATTGTTCACTGATGCGGTTGCCCTGCATCCGAAACACATGGAAATCATGAAGTCCGTGGTTAAGATTGGCGCTAAAGCCAATCCTATCGAGTCTATTTCGCTGGGCTTGACCTTGATGTTCGGTACTGCCGGTCTGCCACACATCCTGATGCGCTTCTTCACGGTAACTGATGCTAAGGCAGCGCGTAAATCAGTGTTGTACGGTACTTGCTTCATCGGTTACTTCTATGTATTGACATTCATCATCGGTTTTGGCGCCATCGTTTTGGTTGCCAACAATCCTGAATACGTTGCCAATATCAGCAAGAGTATCCTTGATCTGAAGGGTGGCGGCAGCATGCCGGCAATTTATCTGTCACATGCGGTTGGTGGTGACTACTTCCTGGGCTTTATCGCAGCGGTTGCCTTCGCGACGATTCTTGCGGTGGTATCCGGACTGACTTTGGCCGGCGCTACGGCCATGTCACATGATCTGTATGCAACTGTGATCATGAAGGGTAAAGCCACTGAAAGACAAGAAGTATGGGTATCGAAGATGTGCGTAATCGGCCTGGGTATTGTGGCTGTGTTGCTGGGCATCGCTTTTGAGAAGCAAAACGTTGCGTATATCGTCGCATTGACCTTCTCGATTGCTGCGTGTACTAACTTCCCAGTGCTTGTTATGTCGATCTTCTGGCGTGGTTTGACGACTCGTGGCGCGATCATGGCAGGTTATACCGGTATGATCGGCTCTATCGTTCTGCTGGTTCTCGGACCTACAATCTGGACCAAGATCCTTGAAATGGGACCCGCTATTTTCCCGTACGATTTCCCGACCTTCGTGGTTCTGCCAGCTGTGCTTATCGTCGCTTACGTTGCTTCTGTAACGGATGACAGCGAAAGTGCAAAACTGGAACGTGCTGCCTATGACGCTCAATTAATCCGTGCTGAAACTGGCCTGGGAGCTGAAGAGGGTGCCGTGTCTCACTAAGAGATAGTCAAAAGCAAAAAACCGCCGGAGGAATCCGGCGGTTTTTTGCTTTAAAAATGATGAAATCAGTTACAAAACACGGCGAAGCTGAATAAAAACTCTGCCTGCTAAATATTTCGGTGAATATTTTTTGCAGTATTCGCTTCAGCAATATTCCAAAGCGCAGCGAAACCTGCGTTCCAGTCCGCGTAAATCATCGTAACAGCTTGTTTTTTGATCCTGTTTTGCCTTGGAAATGGCCACTTGCAGCAGTTGTGCCGTTTGCAGCGCATCCGCTACGGCATTATGTCTGTCGTCGTTATTAATGGAAAATTGTCTACCCCAGTCATCCAAAGAGCGGTGACTACGCAAACGCTCAGGCCAGAGCGCAGGTAACAGGTAGGCCAGATCCAGCCAGGCATGCTTAAACGTGAATTTCAGATATTGACGCATCGCACGCCGGATCATCGTTTCATCGAAGGAAACATGAAATGCCACCAGTGGTGATTTTCCAAGATAGTCAAGAAATGCCAGCAGCGCATCGACAGGTATCACCCCTTCTTGTTGTGCTGAGCCTGAAATTCCGTGTATCAGGATATTTTCACGGTGACTGATCTTGCTTTGTTGCAATATGATGGAAAAACTGTCGTTCAGGGCAATTTTCCCGTTCAAAACTGCCACAGCACCTATTGAAATGAGTGTGTCGTTGTTTAAATCCAGGCCTGTGGTCTCGACATCCACCACCACATATCTGGCATGTTCAAATTCTGCCACCGCATCAGTTTCCTGCAAATGCTGCCATTTCGCCAGTCGACTGCTTTGCTCTGGCGTTAGTTTTGCTGCAGAAGCAAACCAGCTTTTGAATAAATTTTTCATATCTGGTAAATCTGTGCTAGTTTGGCTTGTACCTTGCGAGCCTGACGAAACGCTTCCTTAAGAATCCGTCTATCCAGTTCGTTGAGCAAGTCAGGATCAATCAAATTATCCAGCATCTCTGTATCAACCTCGGCCTGATTCGCACTCGCCTCGTAATGGTGGCGCAAACGCAACATTTGGATGAACAGGAAAGCATTGATCCAGCCGTCTACCTCGGTAACAGGCACATTCAGATGGGTTGCACTCTGACGCAGGCGACCCGTAGTACCGGTATGGTTGACGCCCGCAGCAAGACTGAAAATTCGAGCTGCATCCACAAACGGCGTAATGCCGTTAACTTTAAGATTAAGTTTGTGTTCCTTACCCAGCACGAAGTCGCGCATCATCCCCAGTGGAGGACGGTTGAACATTGCATTCTCCGCCATCTGGTGTAAAAACCGCGGATAGTCACAGGCAGCCCGTGACAACCAGTCTCTCAATTCTTCACCAAGATTGAGCGCGCCATGTAGTGATCTGAAGTCGAAAAAAATTGACGCATGCAACAACGCAACCGGTGTACCGTTAGTGATCCAGTTCAAAAACAGGCTACGCCATTCTTCTAGAGATAAACACCATTTTGGATTGCTGGCCATGATTTCACCTTTGCACAGCGGAAAACCGCACAAAGCAAGCGTTTCATTGATGCGCCTTGCAACCGGTAGTAACAGTTCGCGCACGCCATCTGCCGTCATACCCTCCGGCACTGTGAAGATCAGGGCATTATCCTGATCCGTGCTCAATGTCTGTTCAAGGCGCCCCTCGGAGCCCAGCGCCATCCAGCATAAACGGTTGGCCAATGGCGAGGCATTGATTTCGCTGGCGGCATATTCCAGCTCTACGACCCGCACGGTCAACAGATCATTAAAGGTAGAGATAAATTGGGTTAGTTGTTCCGGTGCGATACCTTGTGCCATCATATTGTGCGCCATGTGGCGAATGTCCGCTGCGGCCTGTTGCAATTCTTCAGTATTTATTGCATACCGTATCGCCTGTCCGATCTGGCCCAGACCTACACGCTGTAAAGAAAACAGGTCTTTCTCGGATACCAGACCGACCAGTTTTTCGTTTTCAACGACCAGAATATGGCGAAACCCCTGTTTTGCCATAGACAGCGCAGCTTCATAAGCCAAGGCTTGCGGAGGCAGCGAGGTAGGCTGTGCCGTCATAATGCCAATCACTGGCTGATCAAGATCAATCTGCGGCAAAGCGATACGTTCCAAGACATCAGGCAGCGTCAAAATTCCTAGCGGACGCCCGTCCTCATCAATCGCTACCATGGAACCCACGCGTAATTCGTGCATACGCTCAAGCACTTGTCGAACAGTCGTTTGCGGTGAACAGGTGACGGGAGTACGGCGGATGATGCTGGACAGAGGACTGTTCAGCGACTGCTGCTCCGAAGCGGATTGCGTGTACTGCGCCTGTATAATTTGTTTTGAGTGTTCCAGCAGATTGGCGATACGGCGCGTACAGAAATCACGAAACGGGGCGCTGAGTCCGAGCAGTTCGTGAAATGCTGCCAAAGGCAATTCGTAGCAAAAAGTATCCATAACGGCGCGATAGATACTCGCCACCGGCCTGTGCGCCAAGAGCGCACCAAGCGGAAAACATTCGCCAGTGGACAATTCCAGCCAACTATCGGCATCGCTGGCATCGGCTACATTCTGTTCACCTTGCACCATGCCTTGCTTGATGACCAGAAAACGCTGTACCGTTCCTTGCTCGGGTGTGATGATCACCTCGCCCTTGGCGTAATAGCCAAGTTGCATGCGTTCGAGCATCCACAGCAGATGAGGCTGATCCATACGGTTGAACGGCGCGTGTGTCGCGAAAAAGGACAATTGGGATGTATGGATTGCGCTCATGATGCCACCTCACATTGAAGATTTGTATTATAGTCATCTTCGCAATGAGCTGTGCAATCATTCCTTTGTCTGCCGGACTGGCACGAAAATAATGCAACGCAAATCAGGGCGTTTGAAGCTCACTATTCTAGGCTGGAAAATCCACCGTCAGAAGGTCGGTTCGCGTAACATGTGACGCACGGTTCAGGGCATTGATGGCGAGCGGGGGTGACTTGATGCTGCTAAGCCGCTGGCGTCCTGCAGTCGTTTAAGACCTGCCGGTCATTTGGCAAGCAGGTTTGTTGAAGGTATTAAAAATAAACAAGTCCTCAAACCTAATTCGAACGAATAATAAAATGACCTCATCCTCTTTTAAAGCCGCAATTGACGCTTTTGATAACGCCAACTTTGAAGATCCCAACACAGAAGTTGCCGATGGCCAGACATTTCCTAAAGAATTGTTATATGGTCAGCGTATGAGTGAAATGCAGGAACGATACATCCCTGATGCCTCTGACGCGGTAAAGCTGGCCGTTCGCGCACAACATATTCAGCGCTGGAAAACGCCTCGCAGCAATTATCCCATGAATAAGCCGGGATATATGATGTGGCGCAGCGGCTTATACAAGTTTCATGCTGAAACTGCGGGCGCTTTGATGCGGACGGCGGGTTACGATGCACTCATGGTTGAGCGGGTCAAAACCATTATCAGCAAAGTCGGGCTTAAAACTGATCCTGAAACCCAGCAGATGGAAGATGTGGCTGATCTGGTATTTATTGAGCACTATATGACGTCTTTTGTGGCACAGCATCCGGATTATGATGACGCTAAATGGATAGTCATTGTGAAAAAGACTTGGAATAAAATGTCAGAAGCCGCCCATCAGTTTGCCTTGTCCGGCAAGCTGAAATTGCCACAGGAACTGGTGCCGCTGATTTTGAAAGCAGTG
>CAIWRI010000050.1 GCA_903915035.1 uncultured Nitrosomonadales bacterium
CAATCTCAAGTACATGAGTGCTTTTGCCGAAACTTACCCGGAAGCCGAAATTGTGCAACGGCTCGTTGCACAAATTCCATGGAAGAGTAATTTGACTCTGATCGAGAAGATCAAGGATGTCTCCTTGAGATTGTGGTACGCACAAAAAACCATTGAAAACGGCTGGTCGCAGCCCGTGTTGGTGCATCAAATCGAGTCTGCGTTGCACCAGCGCATCGGGCAGATGAACAATAATTTTGCCGTGAGCCTGCCGCCCGAACAATCTGATATGGCGGTACAGATTTTCAAAGACCCTTATGTTTTTGATTTTCTGGGCACCGACACGCCGCGCCGTGAACTGGATATTGAAAAAGCACTGACGGCGCATGTCGAAAAATTCCTGCTCGAATTGGGACAAGGCTTTGCCTTTGTCGGGCGGCAGGTGTTGCTGGAGGTCGGTAATTCTGAGTTCCGGCTTGACCTGTTGTTTTACCATCTGAAACTGCGTTGCTACGTGGTCGTCGAACTCAAAACCGGCAAGCTGGAACCGGGGCATGTCAGCCAGTTGGGATTTTATGTAAATGTGGTGGATGACATCATGCGCACTCACGACGACAAACCCACCATCGGCCTGTTGCTGGTTAAAGAAAAAAACCATCTTATCGCCGAATATTGTCTGCAAGGCTATACCCAGCCCTTGAGCATCGCAGAGTGGCAAAATGAAGTGCAAAAGTCATTGTCGCCTGATTTGAAATCGTCTCTGCCCAGTATTGAAGAGATTGAGGCGGAGCTGGGGGGCGAGGATGAGTGAGTGCTCAGGGAAGGCAGGTAGTTGCCGCGAATTGGGAGAGTGCGAAAACACGAGTGGTTGGCAAGAATACCAATTTGCTGACGTGCTGGTTGATGGAAACATTTCTTATGGAATTGTTCAGCCTGGTTTTCATACTGAGATAGATTCAGTCCCAATCGTCCGAGTAAACAATATCAAGGACGGAAAAATTAAGATCGAAGATGTATTGAAAGTTTCATCTGAAATTGAGCAGAAATATCAAAGAACACGACTTGAAGGTGGCGAGCTATTGATTACTGTTGTTGGTAGTGTCGGTGAGTGTGCCATTGTTCCTGATTCATTAAAGGGATGGAACGTGGCAAGAGCTGTTAGCGTTGCTCGGATCAATAATGCTTTCGATAAACGATACATCAAGTATTGCTTCAAGTCAGAAGATTTGAAGTTCCAGATGTATGGAAAAACAAACGATACGGTTCAGCCAACCTTAAATCTTTCACTGCTAAGAAGTTTGGTGTTAAGTATCCCGCCGCTTCCAGAACAAAAAGCCATCGCCGCTGTGCTCAGCAGCCTCGACGACAAAATCGACCTGCTGCACCGCCAGAACCAAACCCTCGAAGCCATGGCCGAAACCTTGTTTCGTCAGTGGTTCGTGGAACCTGCCCGCGCGGGCGAACCGCACGCAGGCGGAGAGGCGCAGGAGGATTGGGCGGAAATGCCACTAAGTAGGATCGCGAAATTTTTGAATGGTCTGGCCTGCCAGAAATACCCGCCCAAAAACGATCTGGAAAAGTTACCAGTCCTGAAAATCAGAGAGCTAAGCGGTGGTGTATCAGAATCATCAGATTGGGCGACAAGCGAAATGAATCCTGAATACATCGTTGAAGCTGGTGATGTGATTTTTGCATGGTCAGCTTCTCTGATGGTCAAGGTATGGGGTGGCGAGCGCTGTGTTTTGAATCAGCATCTTTTCAAGGTGACTTCTGATGAGTTCCCTAAATGGTTTTACCTGATGTGGTGCAAACATCACTTGGCTGAGTTCATTTCCATATCGTCCAGCCATGCCACAACAATGGGGCATATCAAGCGTGGAGACTTGGATGCCGCAATGGTGAACGTGCCGTCGCCAGAGGAATTAAAAGAGATGACCAAACAAATGGAGCCACTGCTGGATAAGCAAATTTCGATTGCCAGGCAAACTCGCACTCTCGAAAAACTCCGTGACACTCTTCTGCCCAAGCTGATGAGCGGAGAAGTTCGCGTTGAATTCAATACCGCCCAATAACGGAGGTTGTGTGAGAAAACTTAGTACGCTTTCAATAACAAATATTAAGGGCATCAGTGGCAAGACATTTCAGCTTGATCTGTTTCCCAATAAACCAAGCGTATTTGTTGCCCCCAACGGTTTTGGCAAGAGCTCTATTGCCTGTGGCTTCAAGTCACTGAACAATTCCAGAATCAATCTGGACGAAAGAAATCACCATAACGGGAACTCAGCCAACCTGCCGGAAATCAAGATCACATTCGATGGAACTGAATATACCGCGACCAACTCATCAAATAGCATCTCAAGCTTTTTAGACTGCTATGTAATCAATAATTCAGTTATACCGAAAGCGGTTAGCCGAAACATGGGCGGATTTTCTGTTGCTACGGCTTCATTGGAAGTTTCTTCGGTAACCCTCATTGATACGATCCCGGAAAAGTGTGACTTTGAGTATTCAACATCGGGGGCTAAGACCGAATTTGGAGCGAATGGGAAAATATTGCCTAATGCCACTTCCCTATTATCTGATCTGGAATTCCTCTATCTCTTTGATAAGGAAATTGACCCTTTGGTCTTTGCCAAGGTGCGAAGCTATAAAGAGCCTATCAAAGTAGTTATTAAAGAGGCGAATCAACAGGCAGGGACTGCCGCACAAATAAAGCAATGGATTGGCACTAATATTCTGCCAAAATTAGCTGAAATTTCTGAATTAGATAAACTGGCTAAGTTGATTAAAAGGACTCATGGAAGTGACGCTGTTGATTCGCACTTGTTGGCAATCCAGTTTGCCGATGTAACACAAACCAACACTTTCAATGGCGCACTCAGCTACAAGCTGTATCTACGAGACAAGGCTTTCTTTGATCAGCTGCTCGCTTCATTTAATACTAGTCGGCATTTGATTGAAACGAAAGAATCGGGCAAATTAAAGAAAAGTTTAGTCATAAACTTTCCAAAAGCTGACGAGGTGTCAAATGGACAACGGGACATTCTTACTTTCATTGCTCATATTCAGAGAGCAAGAAGAAGATTCAAGAAAACAAACTGTATATTGATAGTCGACGAAATCTTCGACTATCTTGATGATGCGAATCTTGTTGCCTTCCAGTACTACATCACTCAGATAATTGAAGAGTTCAAAGCACAAGGACGGAACATATACCCGATCCTATTAACGCACCTTGATCCGGGATATTTTAATCACTTCTGTTTTAATAAACATAGGCTGCAAATTCGCTATCTGAGTAAAGACCCATCCCTCGGCACTTCTGCAGTGCATAAGCTTGTTAAGCTTCGTGAAGAAGCGACAATAGCGGCTACAGTTAGCCGCTATCATTTTCATTATCATCCGCAGGAAGGGAATGTGGAAAGTGAGTTTTCAGGCTTGGGGATCAAAAAATCATGGGGTAGATCCCACGAGTTTTATAAATACATCGATGATGAAATTGCCAAATACATGCGGGGTGATGACTATGACTCTATTGCGGTCTTGCTTTCAATAAGGATTAAGATCGAAAAATTTGCATTCGAGAAGCTGCTTGATGCGCAGCATGAAAGTGATTTTCATGATGTCCATGGCACAAGAAAAAAATTAGAGTTTTGTGCTGAGCATGGAATAGACATACCAGAAACGCACTATTTGCTTGGGATTATCTATAACGACGATTTGCATTCAAAGGGTGATAGAGACATTGAAACACCGCTAAGGTCAAAGCTCCAGAATGTCACGATTAAGAAAATTATCGCTGAATTGTTTATTCAATGACTAATCTCACAGAATCCGCTAGCAAAAACATGGCCATTGATACCGTACCGGGAGACGTGATAGAAGAGTCAAAAATTCAGATTTTCCAGGCCGCAGACGGTGTGGTGCGACTTGAGGTTGCTCTAGATCAGGATACGGTGTGGCTGAACCAGCGCCAAATGGCGGAATTGTTCGACAAGGATGTACGGACAGTAAACGAACACATCCATAACCTGTTTTACGAGGGAGAACTGGTTCCTGAGGCAACTATCCGGAAATCCCGGATAGTTCAAGTGGAGGTTGAACAATGAGTAATATCAAGCACTTCCAGAATCATGAAATCAGGGGGGTAGCATGAAATCGCATCACATGGAAACATCAGTAAAGCTTCACGCGCTGCTTGAATTACCTGGTGAAAACGAGGTGGTGGAGTTCAAGGAGGCGAAGAATGGCTACGATTTCACCAAGCTCGGTAAGTATTTTTCCGCATTGAGCAATGAGGCCAATCTGAAGCGCCAGTCTGCTGCCTGGCTGGTGTTTGGCGTGAAGGACAATCATCAAGTGGTGGGTTCAAACTTTCGCTCGTCGCGCAAGGATTTGGACAGTCTGAAAGAAGAAATCGCGAACAAGACCACCAACCGGATTACCTTTATTGAAATTCACGAAGTGCAACATGCGCATGGGCGGGTAGTGCTGTTTGAAATTCCCGCCGCACCCAAGGGGTTGCCCATTGCATTTGACGGGCATTATTACGGACGGGACGGCGAGGCATTATCGCCGCTGAATCTGGAGGAGATCGAGCGCATACGCGCGCAAGCAACGACGGAGGATTGGAGCGCGGCAACAGTACCCAGCGCCGGGTTGGACGATCTGGATGCCGAGGCATTGCAGGTCGCACGAAAGAACTTCAGGAATAAATTCCCGGACAAAGCTGCAGAAGTAGATGGCTGGGATGATGCCACTTTCCTGAATAAGGCCAAGCTGACCATCAAGGGGCGGATCACGCGAACTGCATTGTTGCTGCTCGGTAAGGAAGAAGCTGAACATTTACTCTCACCTGCTGAGGCCAAGATACGCTGGCTATTGAAAGACGCCCAGGGGAATGATCGCGATTATGCGCTGTTCGGCATGCCGTTGCTACTTGCCGTGGACAAGGTGTACGCCAAAATCCGCAACCTGAAATATCGCTATCTGCTTGATGGCACTCTATTCCCGGAAGAGACGGACCAGTATGAGCCGTATGCCATACGGGAGGCGCTTAACAATTGCATTGCGCATCAGGACTACACGCTGGCAGGCCGCATTAATGTGATCGAACGGGATGAAAGGCTGACTTTCACCAATTTGGGTAGTTTTGTGCCGGGTGATGTGCAGCGGGTGGTGATGGAGGATGCGCCGGAGGAGCATTACCGCAACCGTTTTCTGGCTACGGCCATGTTCAATCTGAAAATGGTGGATACGGCGGGTGGCGGCATACGCAAAATTTTCATGTTTCAGAAAGCACGATTTTTCCCATTCCCCGATTACGATATTTCCGATAGGCGCGTGAAGCTGACTCTCATGGGTAAAGTGCTGGATATGGACTATGCCCGTTTGCTTGCCAGCAATGGCGATTTAACATTTCAGGAGGTAATTGCGCTGGATAAGGTGCAGAAGCGTTTGCCGCTCAATGACCAGGAAGAAAAAATGCTGAAAGCCAAGGCGCTAATTGAGGGGCGGAAGCCGAATTTTTTTGTAGCTAAAGCAATTGCACAAAAGACTGGACAGAAAGCGAGCTATAGCAAGTACAAGGCTTTTGATAAGCAGTATTACCTTGATCTGATTTGCAAGGCGATTGGCGAGCATGGCTCGCTTACACGCAAAGACATTGATGAATTGCTTTGGAGCAAACTGCCGGACTGGATGGATGAGGTGAAGAAGAAACACAGGGTTACCAACCTGATGACAGAATGCAGGCAGCAAGGAAAGATTGTCAACGAAGGTTCTGACACTCAACCAAAATGGGTCATTTTAAAATAAACCTGATAGATATTTAAAAGAGAAATATGCTAAAAAATATAAATACTTTTATGTATTTCAATGTGTTGACATCTTTTAAATCAAATGAGCTCATAAGAGTCTGCATTGTATTGACCTGCGTGAAGGTGGGCTGACATGTCGAGAAAACTCACTGAATCCGCCATTGAAGATTTTGCCATCAAGCTGTTCGAGCGCTTGGGCTACAGCTACGTTTACGCGCCGGACATTGCGCCTGACAAGGTGAATGGCGAAGCCAGAGAGGGTGCCCTGGGGCATGGAGAACAGTCGGAGCGCAGCCACTACGATGAAGTTATACTGAGCGGGAGATTGGCGCAGGCGCTCGAACGCATTAATCCGAAACTATCGTCCGAGATGTTACAGGATGCGCTAAAGGAAGTGCAGCGTGTCAGCTCCCCTGATCTGCTGGCAAACAACGAAATTTTTCATCGAATGCTCACGGAAGGCGTGAAGGTTAGTCGTCAGCAGGGCGGAAACCAGCGTGGCGATCTGGCGTGGCTGATAGACTTTGACCATCCAGAAAACAACGAATTCGTGGTTGCCAACCAGTTCACGGTGATCGAGAATCATCATAACAAACGGCCCGATCTGGTGCTGTTCGTCAACGGCATTCCTCTGGTGGTAATCGAACTTAAAAATGCAGCTGATGAAAACGCTACCATCAAGACAGCTTATCAGCAGTTGGAAACCTATAAATATACTATTCCCAGCCTGTTTACCTCGAACGCCTTGCTGGTGATTTCCGATGGGCTGGAGGCTAAGGCAGGTTCGCTTTCTGCAGGCTTGACTCGTTTCATGGCCTGGAAAAGTGTAGATGGCAAGGCTGAGGCTTCACATCTGGTTAGCCAGTTAGAGACGCTGATACTCGGTATGTTGAACAAAGCCACGCTGCTGGATTTACTGCGCCACTTTATTGTGTTCGAGAAGAGCCGGAAAGAAGACCCGAAAACCGGCGTGATCAGCATTAGCATGGTGAAGAAACTGGCGGCTTATCACCAGTATTATGCGGTGAATGCGGCAGTGGTTTCGACTTTGCGCGCTGCAGCTGAAGTTGATGTATTGCGTCAGTCGCCCGCTAGTTATGGTTTGCAGGACGTAGCGAATCAGCCCAGGGGCGACAGGAAAGCTGGTGTTGTCTGGCACACACAAGGATCTGGAAAATCGCTTTCCATGGTGTTCTATACCGGGAAAATCATACTCGCATTGAATAACCCGACCGTGCTGGTGATCACCGACCGTAACGATCTTGATGACCAGCTGTTCGATACTTTTGCCTCATCCAGGCAGCTATTGCGCCAGGAACCGGTGCAGGCAACAGACCGTAGTCAATTGAAGGAGTTGTTAAAGGTAGCTTCAGGTGGCGTGATTTTTTCAACCATACAGAAGTTTCAGCCCGATGAAGGTAATGTCTATGAGCAATTATCCGACAGGCGCAATATTATCGTTGTTGTCGATGAGGCGCACCGCACTCAATATGGTTTCAGCGCGAAAACGGTGGACGAAAAAGATGACGATGGTAACCTGGTCGGAAAAAAAGTGGTGTATGGCTTTGCCAAATATCTGCGCGATGCGCTGCCGAAAGCCACCTATCTTGGTTTTACCGGCACACCGATTGAAAAGACCGATGTAAATACACCCGCAGTATTCGGCAACTATGTCGACATCTATGACATCGCGCAGGCGGTAGAGGATGGCGCAACAGTGCGGATTTACTATGAAAGCCGCCTGGCAAAAGTAGGCTTAAGCATCGAGGGCAAAAAACTGGTGGCTGAACTTGATGAGGAGCTCGATCTGGAGGATCTGACCGAGGCACAGAAAGCCAAAGCCAAGTGGACCAAGATTGAGGCGCTGATTGGCAGCGAACAACGTATCAGTAATATCGCCGGGGACATTGTGGCTCACTTCGAGGCGCGGCAGGAAGTGTTTTCCGGCAAAGGCATGGTGGTGAGCATGTCACGGCGCATTGCAGCCGAATTGTACGAGAAAATTATTCAGCTTAGGCCCGAATGGCATTCGGATGATTTGAGCAAGGGAGCAATCAAGGTGGTGATGACGGCGTCAAGCAGCGATGGCCCAATGCTGGCGAAACACCATACCACAAGGGAGCAGCGCAAACTATTGGCTGAGCGTATGAAGAATGACGAAGATACGTTGAAGCTTGTCATCGTTCGCGACATGTGGCTGACCGGATTTGACGCGCCGAGCATGCACACGCTTTATATCGATAAGCCGATGAAAGGGCACAACCTGATGCAGGCGATTGCCCGTGTGAATCGTGTTTATAAGGACAAACCGGGCGGGCTGGTGGTGGATTATCTGGGGATTGCCGCTGACTTGAAGGAAGCTCTGTCTTTTTATTCTGATGCGGGCGGAAAGGGCGATCCCGCGCTGGCGCAGGAGCAGGCTGTCAACCTGATGCTGGAGAAGCTGGAAATTGTGTCGGCTATGTACCATGGCTTTGCCTACGAGCATTATTTTGAGGCAGACACGGCGCAAAAACTGTCGCAGATTCTGGCTGCAGAAGAGCATATTTTAGGGCTGGATGATGGCAAGAAGCGCTATATCAACGAGGTGACAGCACTCTCGCTGGCCTTTGCTATTGCTATACCTCACGAACAGGCAATGGACGTCAAGGATGAAGTCGGCTTCTTTCAGGCTGTGAAAGCAAGGCTTGCAAAGTTTGACGGTACGGGAGAGGGGCGAAGTAATGAAGAGATCGAAACTACCATTCGTCAGGTGATCGATAAGGCGCTGGTGTCCGAGCAGGTGATCGACATATTCGATGCGGCTGGCATCAAAAAACCGGATATCTCAATTTTATCAGATGAGTTTTTGGCCGAATTAAAAGGCTATGAGCACAAGAACGTTGCGCTTGAAGTGCTGAAGAAGTTGCTAAACGATGAGCTAAAGGCAAGGGCCAAAAAAAATCTGGTGCAGAGCAAAAAACTGATGGAAATGCTCGAAAACGCCATCAAGAAATACCATAACAAGATATTGACTGCCGCTGAGGTGATGGAAGAACTGATCAGGATCAGCAAGGAAATTGTAGATTCCGATGCAGAAGCTTCGTATATGGGGTTAAGTGATTTTGAGTATGCGTTCTATACGGCAGTGGCCAATAATGCCAGCGCAAAAGAGTTAATGCAGCAGGATAAGCTGCGCGAGCTGGCGGTGGTCCTGACACAACGGGTACGTGAGAATGCTTCAATAGATTGGACTATCAAGGAAAACGTCAGGGCCAAGCTAAAAGTGATCGTGAAACGCACTTTAAGACAGTTTGGTTATCCGCCTGATATGCAGTTGCTGGCCACTGAAACGGTCTTAAAGCAGGCGGAAATGATTGCCAATGAACTAGCAAGCTGAGTATTCGCCAATAGTCCATGAAAATCGTGCCAAATCCCGCCACAGCATTCTTGACGTGACGATTATTATGCGTAGTTTGAGGAGTTCGTTGTGCAAATCCATTTAACCTCGTCCGCTAAAAAAGGCCGCCTGTCCTTATCCATCGATCAGGATTTGCTGGATCGCTTTGAACCCTACAAGCATCAGGTCAATTTTTCAGCACAGGCCGAGCAGATGCTTGTGCGGATTCTGGAGGAATTTGAAAACCGCGCCTGGGCGGAGCGCAATTCAGAGGCGCTGCTGGCGCATGGCAGGGATATTGCCGTAACCGGTCTGGCTGGCGCTGAGTTCGACCGGATCTGATTGTGGCTCAGTTCGATATCTATCCCAATCCCGGCACAGCTGAAATACACTATCGTCGCCGGCTCAAATCTCCCGCCGCAAAACTGAGTGCCGAGGATCGCGCAAAAATCAGACCCGCCATAGACAAAGTCATCGGCGAATACTGAAAACTCGTCGCTTACCTCAGTCCGTCCACCCGGATCAAACGCGCCCGGGCGCGTACCACCGACAAATTCACGCAGTCCGAAAAACATGGGACATCATGAAAGGGAGCACCTCCCATAAACCTTAAAACCGCAGTTCAAGCCACAGAGCTCACAGCGAATGCAGTGCCAGCCTGCTAATTTTTCCAAGTCACCGGTGACCGGGGAAATTTACATAAAACCATTACTTTTCTGTTGCCGGAAAGAATAAATAAGCCTGGCTGCAATCCGGTACATAGAGAAACGCAGTGAGTTCAAGTCCAAATCTATGCACTGAAAGGATTGCAAATTGCATGCTTTGTGGAAAGTATACTGAGAAAACACAATTTCTGAAAACGAGCTATTTGAAAGGCCTTATCGTGCCGCGAACCCAGACAGGCGAGCAGAGGGCACGGCGGCTTTAATCCACTCATGGTAGTTCCTTGCACACGAAAGGCAGGGTGGCATCGTTAGAGCGCTTTTTGCGGTGCTATGAGAGTTGCACAGTTGTGCTAGGCTGGCGGTTTTCTTTTGCTAGTGAAGCGGGACGGGATTGAAAAAGCGTGGTGACATACTGGTGACATGAATTCAAACTTATAAAACAAAAAGGCCTCGCATTTCTGCAAGGCCTTGATTTTATTGGTGCCGCTTGTCGGATTCGAACTGACGACCTACCGCTTACAAGGCGGTTGCTCTACCAACTGAGCTAAAGCGGCGTTATGTAACATACTGCAAATTTCATTGGTGGGTCGAGCGAGATTCGAACTCGCGACCAACGGATTAAAAGTCCGCTGCTCTACCGGCTGAGCTATCGACCCGCTTCAACGAGCGCGAATTATACTTGTGTGGCGCGCCCTGTCAAGTATTAATTTCATTTAACTCGTATTAATGACTATAACGAGTAGGATCGATCACGCGGGCAGCTTCAAAACCTGCGCGTCGCAAGCGGCAGGAATCACATAAGCCGCATGCCTCGCCGAGCTGGTTGGCCTGATAACAGGAAACAGTGGTCGCGTAATCGACACCCAGTCGTGTTCCCTGCTGAATAATCTCTGCCTTGCTAAGATGTAACAACGGCGCATGGATGGTTAACGGTGCACCTTCCACAGCCGCCTGAGTGGCTAAATTGGCCATACGCTGGTACGCTTCGATATAAGCGGGGCGGCAATCAGGATAGCCTGAGTAATCGACCGCGTTTACACCGATAAAAATATCCTGTGCATGCAGCACTTCAGCCCAGGCTAGTGCAAGCGACAGCATGATGGTATTGCGCGCAGGCACATAAGTGAGCGGAATACCGGTTGATTCCGCTTCAGGCACGGCGATGCTGCTATCCGTCAAAGCTGAACCGCCAAAGCCGGTCAGGTCGATATTGACCACACGATGTTCACGCGCGCCCAGCGTTTGTGCGACCAGTTTGGCGGCAGCGAGTTCTGAATGATGGCGCTGGCCATAATCCACGCTGAGCGCATAGCAGATAAAGCCCTGTGACTTTGCCATCGCCAGTACAGTGGCTGAATCCAGTCCACCCGATAATAATACGACTGCGTTTTTCATTAATGTCCTGCTTCGTTGTTCCATAATAGCTTGTGCAGCTGCAACTGGAAGCGTACCGGCAAGCCGTCCCGCAAAATCCAGTCAGCTAACAGTGTCGCATCCAGTGTTCCCTGTGCCGGTGAAAAAAGCACAGGACATTTTTCGGTCAGCTGGTGTTGATGCAGTATTTGCCTGGCCCAGTGATAATCATTTTCGTCGCACAAAACGAATTTTACTTCGTCGTGCGGGGTGAGTAATTCAAGATTAGCCCAGCGATTTTTGTCGACTTCGCCGGAGGCGGGCGTTTTAATATCCACCACGCGCATCACTCTGGGGTCAACAGCGCTGATATCCAGCGCACCGCTGGTCTCCAGGGACAACTGGTAGCCGGCATCACACAGGGCGGTAAGCAGGGGCAGGCAGGCTTTCTGCGCCAGCGGCTCGCCGCCTGTCACGGTGATATAGCGTGTCGGATAGGTGGCTACCTGTTGAATAATTTCTGCCAGCGCGTAATTTTTACCGCCGGTGAACGCATACGAGGTGTCGCAGTAAACGCAGCGCAAGGGACATCCGGTCAAACGGATAAATACCGTTGGCAATCCGACGCGGGCGGTCTCGCCTTGCAGTGAGAAAAATATTTCAGTGATGCGCAAATGCGCATCCAATTTGATTTTTTGCATGGCAACTACTTCGAAGCGTCAAGCAGCTTTTTCGCTTTGGCCGTTGCGGCACTATCGGGATATTTGCTAAGCAATTGTTTGAGTGTCACTCTGGCCTGTCCGGTTGTTTTCAGCTCAAGCTGACAAAGTGCAATATTAAATAACACGTCCGGGGTTTTACTCGTGTCAGGCTCTATTTTCAATAGTGTCCGGTAGGTTAACAAGGCAGATTTGTAATCCTTGAGGGTAAATTGAGCATTGCCTAACCAGAAAGTGGCATCAGGAGCATACACCGAAGCCGGATATTTCTGGAGAAAATCCAACAAGGCTTTGATCGCATCGACAGAGTTTCCGGCTTTAACCAGAGCATAAGCCGCCTCTATGGAGCGATTTTGAGCGGCAGGATCATCAGCATCTGCAACGTTCGACGCCGGTTTAGGCGCAGCTTCGAGGGATTCGAAATGGCGCAAACGCGTATCCAGATCGACATAAAAGTCTTTTTCGCGTTTCTCGGCATCATGCAAGCCATGCGCGGTTTCTTCATTCTGTCCGCGTAAACTACGGAGCTGACCGTTCATTACATCAATCTGCCCCTGCAAATCCAGAACCGATTGAGTCTGTTGACGGGCTTGATCTTCAAGTTTTTGCAGCCGCGCCTCAACCCGCTGAATACTCTGCCTGGCCTCGTCATCCGAAAATAACCCCGCCTGCACGGGAGCGGCAAAACATAAACCCAACAATATTAAGGCACGGAGCTTAGTCATGATTACTGAGCGTAATTCAGATCAGTACGACGATTTTGTGACCATGCTGCTTCATCATGACCTGTCGCGCGAGGTTTTTCTTCGCCATAGCTGACTGTTGTCAACTGAGATGCTTGTGCACCACCCAATTCAAGCAATTTTTCTACGCCATCTGCACGACGTTGACCCAGGCCCAGATTGTACTCATTGCTGCCGCGTTCATCGCAATTGCCTTCAAGACGCACTTTGCGAGCTGCGTTTTCGCTGAGGTATTTTGCATGAGCTTGCACCAGTGGCTTGTCTGCGTCTTGTACAGCAGAAATATCAAATGGATAATAAACGCTGCGACCAGCCAGAATGCTCTTAGGGTCATTGAGCGGATCCATCGCTGTTGGTGCTGCCATTGCTGGCGCGGTTACAACAGCGGCGACTGGTGCAGGTACAGGCGCAGGTGCCGCTGCCATTTCTTTAGGTTTTTGACTGGCGCAGGCGGCCAGCAGGTTTAACAACACGATACTGATAACAAGTTTTTTCATAATAACGTCTCCTTGGATTGATAAAAAATTAAGGCTGTGGGCCCCATACGGGTTCCCGGGCATCACCATTCTTCGTGAACATATGCTGCTGGACACGGCCATCACTGGACACAGTCGCCAATATACCACGACCACGCGCTTCGCTGGCAAACAGGATTATTTTACTGTTAGGCGCAAAACTGGGTTTTTTTTCCCAGCCACCTTCAGTTAATGTCTGCATCTGTCCGGTTTGAAAATCCTGCACCGCGATATAGAAGCGGCCTCCGGTCAGATGGGCAAAGGTATAAGATTTACCATCCGGGCTATAGCGCGGTGAAAAGCAATTGCCGGCAGCAAAAGTCAGGCGCTGCGCAGCGCCACCTTCAACGGGTATCTGGTAAATTTGCGGGCTACCACCCCGATCCGAGGTAAATAGTATGGATTTTCCATCCGGGGAAAAACTAGGTTCCGTATCTATTGCGCCGCTGAAGGTGATGCGGTGAATACCGTTGCCCTCAGGACTCATCAGATAAATTTGCGAGCTGCCATCGCGCGTCAGTACCACGGCTAACTGTTTGCCGTCCGACGACCAGGCGGGCGCGCTGTTGCTACCGCGAAAATTTGCAACGACACGGCGTGCGTTGGTAAACAGCGATTGCACAACGACAGCGGCATGACCTGTTTCAAAACTCACGTAAGCCAGATGACTGCCGTCAGGCGACCAGGATGGCGACATAATCGGCTCTTTGCTTTTGAGCACGATCTGTTCATTGTATCCGTCACTGTCAGCTACGATCAGACTAAACAACTTGGTCTGGCGGTTCACATAGGCGATGCGTGTGCTGAACACCCCCTTGTCGCCGGTCAGTTTTTCATAGATCAAATCAGCGATGCGGTGACCCACTGCACGAAGCTGCGCATCCCCGCCGGACACAGCCTGCCCGGCCAATTCGGTTTTTTTGATCACATCCAGCAAATGAAAGCGCGCTTCAATGCGGCCATTCGGCTGTTTACTGACCGCACCGATGGCTAATGCCACTGCGCCGCGCACCTGCCAGTCGGCATAATTCACTTCGGCTGTTTCATGCGGCGACTTGCCGGTGGTATCGACCATGCGAAATAGCCCCGTCCGCTGCAAATCACTGCTTATAACCTCATTGATCTGCTGCCCTAGCTGAAGATCACCGCCCATGGGGACCAGTGAAACAGGAATCTGGTGTTCTCCGGCACCGATAATCTCAATATCCAGCGCAGCATTTGTCACAGAGGCTTGCGCCAGCATCAAAATCATTAGGACAGTTCGTATAATATTCAACATTTAATTGTCTTTCAATTTAACCGGTTTAAAACTCAGCCTTAATTCACGAAAACGGCTAAACAGTCCTGCATCAGCAGGCAGCGGCAGTGGATCTGATCTTAATATTGCCCGCTCCACCGCCGTGTCATACATCGTATTGCCGCTGGATTTTAGCAGTCTGGGCGGCAACACATTGCCACCAGGCAATACCGTCACCAGAAATACAGCCTGCGCATTGTCGGCCACATCCGGCGGAGGCACGATGTTATTTCTGATTTTGCTGCGTATTTTTTCCACAAACTCATCCACCGTTTTGCCGCTTGATGCTTCCTGGGTGATCTTATCATGCGCCACCTGCTGATCTGCCGCAGAAACCACAGGTTGCGCGGTCTGAACAGGTGATTTGAGCGCTCCCAGCAGCTTTGTTACATCAAGCTTTTTTTCCTGTATGACGTTCACTTCTTTGGCTGTTTTTTGCAGCGGTTTTTCTGGTGTTTTTTCTCGCACTTGGAGCTGTTTCTCCGGCTTCTTCTCCGGCGCCTTTTCAGGCTTCTTCTCGGGTTTTATCTCTGGTTTTTTTTTCGGCTTCTTCACAGGTATCACGATGTCAGGCTTGATTACTTCTTCCACGCTGGGCTGAGCCGCTTCTTTTTCAGGCGGCGCTGGGGGAGCCGGCGCGGCAACTTTATGCTCAATGACTACCGGTGCCGTATCCGGCAGGCTTTTCCACAACTCCACGCTGGCAATCACAGCGGGGCTGGTATGCCACGAAAAGCCGAAGTACAACAGCGCGAAAAATGCGAGGTGCACTGCCAGCGCCAGAATAGCGGCTGGTAACTTGAAAGGATCCTGATCAACGTTCATTTTGCCCGTGTCAACAGACCGACTTTTTTGATATGTTGTTGTTGCAGCACATCCATCACATTGATCACAACTTCATAGCGCACGCGCTTATCGGCGGAAATGACCACCGGCTGATCGGACAGCACTGCTTGTCTTGATTGCAAAATAGATACCAGTTCTTCATTGTCTGACACACTTGTCTCCGCATCGCCCTTGGAATGATCACGCAAAGCCAGCGAGCCATCCTTTTTGATGATCACTTCCAGCGGTGCCGGTGCGGGCGTTGCCGACGAACTCACCTGAGGCAAATCAACCTGCCCCGGGTTCATGGTTGGAGCCGTTACCATAAAAATTACCAGCAAAACCAGCATCACGTCGATGTAGGGTACGACATTGATGTCGTTCATCAGGCGATTTTTGTTGCGCATGCTTGATCTCATGCTCATGGTTGACGCTGCAGTACGTTAGAAAACTCTTCAGTAAAGCTCTCAAAGCGGGTTGCCAGTCTGTCGATGTCATGGGCATAGCGGTTATAGGCAACGACGGCCGGAATCGCGGCAAACAGTCCCATCGCGGTTGCCACCAGCGCTTCAGCAATACCAGGGGCGACATGTGCCAGGGTTGCCTGGCCTACATTGGACAGACCGCGAAAGGCATTCATAATGCCCCATACCGTACCAAACAGACCAACATAAGGGCTGACTGAACCTACTGACGCTAAAAAAGCCAGGTGCGCTTCCAGTCTGTCCATTTCACGTTGATAAGTGGCACGCATTGCGCGGCGCGTCCCTTCCATCACGGCAGAGGCATCCACGCCATGCTGTTTTTTCAATTTGACGAACTCAACAAAGCCTGCCGCAAAGATGCGCTCCAGTGCCCCCTGATCCGACCTGGGCGTGCTGCTGACTGACTTGTAGACTTCGTTCAGGTTAGGATTGCGCCAGAAGACTTCCTCAAATTCAATTGTCAGTCTTTTTTCCCGACGAATCGCAAACAGTTTGAGGAAGATATACCACCAGGACATCATGGACACGAACAACAGCAAACCCATTACTAATTGCACCAGCACGCTGGCATTACTGATCAGATGTACAAACGATAAATCCTGCGTAACTTCCATAACCGCCCTTCAAAATTAATCCAATATACAGCGTTGATGCCCTAAATTTTCCAGCTTAAGAGCAAAGCTTCCGGCACGCTAACCGGTTTGAAGGTTTCCCGTGACACGCAGACCAGATTTACTTCACCTGTCGTCATGACTTCATCGCCGCGTCGTACGCTCTGCCGCATGTTAAGACGACTACGCCCGATTTCGTGCACTTGAGCGGTTACATCCAGCATGTCATCGAGCAACGCCGGCCTTAAATATTCAAGTTTTATGCTGCGCACCACAAACATGACGCCAAACGCTGTCATCAGTCCTGCATTGCTATAACCGTGAGTGCGCAACCACTCAGTCCGTGCGCGCTCCATAAAGTTCACATAACTTGCGTGATAAACTACGCCACCTGCATCGGTATCCTGAAAATACACACGTACCGGCCAGTTGAAAACCTGATGTTCATTCATTTCTTATTCCTGTTCCCATTCTTCATATTTAAAAATAAATTACAATCAATTAATTGTAATTACTTGTAATTCACGTCATTCTGTTTGATTTTTAATGCGGAAAACGACGAGCCTAGCGCGCCATTCGCAGCTCAAGTCAGGCGGGCTCAAGCGGTCGTCAAATCAGTTCGTCCAGCAAATCTCCGTTGGACAAATGACTCGCTACTTCCTTGCCGAAGTGCCTGTAGGCAATCGCGGTGGCCAGACGGCCGCGCGGGGTGCGTTGTAAATATCCCTGTTGAATCAGATAAGGTTCGAGTACATCTTCGATGGTGTCGCGCTCCTCACCGATGGCGGCGGCCAGATTGTCGACGCCGACAGGGCCGCCCATGAATTTCTCGATGATGGCCAGCAGCAATTTTCTGTCCATTACATCCAGCCCTTCTGAATCGACGTCCAGCATGGTCAGTGCCTTATCTGCCACGCTGCGGCTTGCATCACCACCGGCTTTGACATCGGCATAGTCGCGCACGCGGCGCAGCAGCCGATTGGCGATACGCGGCGTGCCGCGCGAACGTTTGGCAATTTCCATGGCGCCGTCATGGGACAGATTCATTTCCAGCAAACCTGCGGAGCGCATCACGATGCGCTGCAATTCAGCCGCGCTGTAAAACTCAAGGCGCGAGACGATACCGAAACGGTCGCGCAGCGGATTGGTCAACATGCCGGCACGGGTCGTCGCACCCACCAGCGTGAACGGCGGCAAGTCGAGCTTGACTGAACGCGCAGCCGGGCCTTCACCGATCATGATATCGATTTGATAATCTTCCAGCGCGGGATAGAGGATTTCCTCGACGACCGGCGAGAGGCGATGAATTTCGTCGATGAACAGCACATCGTTGGGTTCAAGATTGGTCAATAATGCCGCCAGATCGCCTGCACGCTCCAGCACAGGACCTGACGTGTGACGCAGATTCACGCCCATCTCGCGTGCGATGATCTGTGCCAGTGTGGTCTTGCCTAAGCCTGGCGGTCCGAACAGCAGGACGTGATCCAGCGGTTCCTGGCGGCGCTTTGCGGCTTCAATGAATATTTCCAGCTGCTCGCGGATTTTTTCCTGGCCGACATATTCATCCAGTTGCTTGGGGCGCAGCGCGCGCTCCAGTGCCTCTTCATGTTTGGATGCGACAGCAGGGGTGGTCAGACGCGGTTCGCTGGTGAGATTGTCGCTATGGATCATGTATAACTTTATGAAATTGAAAAAACTTAACTCAGTGCACTGTCGGTGGTGTGCCGGCCAGCGATGCCCTTAACTCGCGGAAATACGCATCAAGCAGACCCACGGTATCTGCAATGGCTTCATAAGCCTCTTCGATCGCCTGCTGGCTGTCGGATCTCGTTTCAAGCATTTCCCAGCCGGATTGGGTACCCAGCAATACCATAGGCGCAATCAAGGCATGATGTTTTTCAAATATCTCCATCCAGGGCTCACTGAACAAATATACCCCGCGCATAAAGCCCTCAGACCAGCTTTGTGCGTCGTAGCTCTCATCCTCCAGAATATAAAACAGCGGCGAAAAGTGATCATTTGCAATCGCCTCCAGCACACTGTTGTAATAACGCAGCAGCAGTTGCATGATGTGATTGGCCTGTTCAACCGAGGCAAACGAAGGCGGTGCTTCTCCTTCTTCCATGTCCCATACCCAGGGTAAGTATTCACTCGGCATGATGACATCCGGATTGAGGATTAACGCGACCATAAACCCATCCAGTGCGGAAATATCCATACAATTATCCGGCGTATCGTCGGACATTAAAAAGTCATCCAGTTCATCAATTTCGGCTGCAGTCAATGCTTGCATTTGCTTCATCGCTTACCCCTGTTTGCTATGGCAGTTTATGCCTTCGATAATAATTTGAGCGCCTGACGGATACCATCTGACACGCCCATCTCTTTTGGCAGCTGTTTTGCCGCCCAGTCCGCTTCCTTATCGTTATAACCTAACGCCTGCAAGGCATTGATGATATCGCTGCCGGCGGAAGAGATGGCAGCTCCATGCATCTGAGTCGTGCCTGTCGAGGTAAACTTTCCTTCCAGTTCCAGCAATAACCGCTCGGCGGTTTTTTTGCCCACACCGGGTATCTTGACCAGTCTGCCTGCTTCCTTGTTCGCCACGGCATCCGCCAGATCATTCAGACTTAAACCCGATAACACCGATAAAGCCAACTTTGCTCCGACGCCGCTGATTTTGAGCAGCACTCGAAACGCTGTGCGTTCCTCATTCGAACCAAAGCCGTATAAAAGATGCGCATCCTCGCGCACAATCAACTGTGTGTAAAGCACCGTCTTTTCATGAAGTGCCGGCAAATTATAAAAGGTGCTCATCGGCACGTCGATTTCATAACCCACACCCTGCACATCCAGCAAAATTTGCGGCGGGTTTTTTTCCTGCAGTATTCCGCTTAAACGACCAATCATTTCAAACTACCTTTCTTGTCATTCCTGCCTGAGCCTGAACGAGATTATTTACTGATGACCAGTGCCATCGACAACAAGGCGCCATGCAGCAGCATCGCGGCGATGGTCAGCTGAATCGCTTGTGCCAACTGCTGCGGCTGTGCTGCCTGGCGCAACAACAAAAGCGCCGCCTTGACGCTCAACGGTAATGCCAGCAGGGCGATCAGCGCTGGCACCGGCAGCCAAGTCAGCATGACACTCAGAATCAACCAGGCATACGCCAGCAGCATAATCAGCAGATAACCCCAGCGCGCCTGTCGCACTTCCAGCCTTGCTACCCAGTGCAGTTTACCTGCTGCTATGTCCGCCGTGCGATCCGGGAACTGATTGATATACAATAAATTGGCTGCGAGCAGCGCGAAAGACAAACCGGCAATGCAAGGTTCGGCAGAAAAGCCGTTTCTTTGCACGAAATCGCTACCTGCTACAATCAATAAAAATCCCGCTGCGATGCATAATTCACCTAAGCCGCGACTGTTCAGACGAAACGGTGGCGCGGAATACGCCCAGCCGATAAATAGCCCTGTCAGCCCGATGTAAATCAATCCGGCATTGGTGCGTGACATCAGCCAGATTCCGGCTATTGCGACGCCTGTCAACAGCGTAAATCCAAAATTACGCGTCTGAATTTCAGTCAGCACGCCATTCTGAATGAAGCGGCTGCCGCCGGTAAATGGAAAAATCCGTTCCGTATTCTGTTCATCCGTGCCGTTGATGGCATCGTAATAATCGTTCAGCACATTCGCCCCGGCATGAGCCATCAGGGCGAACAGCAGCGTGACGAGTGCCAGCGCAATATCAGGAATAAAACCATCGTGCCAGGAAATCGCCAGGCCGATCAGGCATGCCATCAAACTGGCGGTCAAAAAAGCCGGGCGGGTGGCGGTGAAATAGCGTACAACGGGGTTTTGCAGGGTCGCCAGCGAGGGTTCTTCGGGCATCAGATTAATCTTCCATTTTTGACATGAAGTCCTGCCAATACGCCCAGGCCTTGTCCGCCATGCGCATGACAAATCGCGCAAGCCAGGGCATCGGCTGCATCAGGACTGGGCGTGCCGGATAGTTTCAATAATCGTTGTACCATCAGTTGTACCTGTTCCTTATCGGCATGACCGTTGCCGACCACCGCTTGTTTGACTTGTAACGCGGTATATTCGCCAACAGAAAGATTCGCCAGTACCGCCGCGCAAATCGCCGCGCCGCGCGCCTGACCCAGTAACAGCGTCGATTGCGGATTAACGTTGACGAACACTTTTTCGATCGCCACCTGATTGGGCTGATGCTGTGCAATAACCATCCCCAGCGAATTTAAAATGACTTTCAGCCGCTCCGGTAATTCACCTGCCGGCGTCTTAATGCAGCCGCTGGCGACATAATGCAGTTGCTGACCTACCTTGTCTATCACACCGAACCCGGTAATCCGCAGCCCGGGGTCAATGCCCAGGATTCGCACAGGGGAAGAGGGAAGAGGGGAGAGGGAAGAGTGATTCATCGGCGCGCGGCAGATTTTACCCTTCTCCCTTTATCCTTTTCCCTTCTCATTCCTCTATCACCGCCGTGGTATAGACTTCCTGCACATCATCAAGATCTTCCAGTGCATCCAGCAATTTTTGCATCTTTACGGCATCGTCGCCGGTAAAAATCACTTCAGTGGCCGGCTTCATGATGACTTCGCCGAATTCCGCAGGGTAACCCGCTGTTTCCAGCGCCTGTTTGATGTTAATGAAATCATGCGGCGAAGTGATGACTTCAATACTGCCGTCCTCATTGGTCGTAATATCTTCTGCGCCCGCATCCAGCGCGATTTCCATCAGCCCGTTTTCATCGGTGCCCGGCGCGAAAATCAGCTGGCCGCAATGATTAAACATGAATGCCACCGAGCCGTCCGTACCCAGATTACCGCCGTATTTGGTAAAGGCATGGCGTACATCGGCCACCGCGCGCATCTTGTTGTCGGTCATACAATCGACCATCACCGCAGCACCGTTAATGCCGTAACCTTCGTAGCGAATTTCCATATATTGCACGCCTTCGAGTTCGCCGCTGCCGCGCTTGATGGCGCGCTCGACGTTATCTTTTGGCATGTTGTTGGCATACGCCTTGTCCATGGCCAGACGCAGGCGCGGATTACCCGCAGGGTCAGATCCGCCCATGCGTGAGGAAACAGTGATTTCTTTGATCAATCGGGTGAAAGTCTTGCCGCGTTTTGCGTCCTGCTTACCCTTGCGATGTTGAATATTTGCCCATTTGCTATGTCCGGCCATATTGTTCCCCAAATAATGATCGCCTGATGTTATCATTTTCAACGGCTTATGTAATCCTCTATGCTCAGTTTATGAGTCAGACAGCTGACGCGGCAATAAAATCAGTTCATACTGTTTAGCCTGTTAACCGGCAATAAGTTCACGGAAGTTTGAGATGAAAACCATACTAATTGCAAACCCCAAAGGTGGCAGCGGAAAAACGACGCTGTCGGTTAATATCGCCGGATTCCTGGCGAATCAAGGGTTGCGGGTGGCCATACTGGATCTGGACCGGCAAAAATCTGCATCGCTTTGGGTTGCCGTCAGACCCGACGATTTGCCGGAAATTGTCACGCTGGATTCGAGTGAGGGGGAAGATTGCCTGAATGATTATCTGGTAATCGATTCACCTGCCGGATTGCGCGGCAAAAACCTCGTTCATGCCCTTAAACTGGCACACAAGATCATCGTGCCTGTTTCCCCGTCATTATTTGATTTGAATGCCAGTCGCGATTTTTTACAAATCCTCGCTGAAGAAAAACAAGTGCGAGCCGGAAGATGCCAGATCGGCGTGGTTGGCATGCGTATGAATGCGCGCACGCGGGCAGCCAGCTTGCTTGAAGATTTTCTGACAGAATCAGCACTGCCTATCCTGGCCTATTTGCGTGAAACACAGGTGTATGTCAATGCGGCTTCTGAGGGTAAATCGTTGTTCGATTTACCCGTCTATCAGGCTGTTCGCGAACTGGGACAATGGGATTTTCTGCTTAACTGGCTGGAAAAGGGTGACGAAACTTAAGCAAGCGGGGCTGCACGATTCCGGCATAACGGCCGTTTGCGATAATGTTTACAGCAAACGCTGCCACAATAAATCTGATTTTTATTTGCTTCTATGTGATTTAGCATGGGTAAAGTATTAATTCCAATATCTAAATTAATCGCTTTCATCCACGAAAATTAGCTTGTTTTTTCCTTAACTGCGAGTGCCGGTTGCTATCGTTCCGGACACTGACAGCTTAAAACGGATCAGGATGGCGCGATTTCGTGGTGCATGAAGCTTGAGAAGCATTGAATGTGGCTCGCGGAAGTTTCCCGTGACTTGGGA
>CAIWRI010000051.1 GCA_903915035.1 uncultured Nitrosomonadales bacterium
TTCATCCAACAACTCCGCTGTTTGCTGCCTATCTTCGGCGGCGCTCAGGGGGTGAGACGGATACGCCTTGCGCAGAAAAAATCCGGTCTTATAACCACTTTACGAAAGTCCTACCAATCTCTGCGTAACATCAGTTACTTAACGCGTATGGCTACGGTCAAGCTTTATGGCGCGCGCCTGACATCGCTTAGCCTAACTGATTTCTTGCGATGCGCCATGAAAGCCAGCAGAACCAGACCACTGAGCATCATGCCGTAGGTTTCCGGCTCAGGAACAGCAAGAAGAACACCAGAAGCCAGATTATTGGAAATAGTGTAAGTGATGAATGGGGTTGTGTTGTTGCTGAACGGCACCAGATGTCCAACACTACAACAAACTTCCGGGCTGTAAGGAGCACCTGTGTGATTGCCAGCTGCAAAGGTCGGACTGACATTGAAGCTTTCTGTGGTGCTATAGCCGCCATTCCACGACATATCGCTTGAATTTACGGCCATAACGTTTCCGTTGGAAAGAATTACGCTACCATTACCAAATTTGATAGTCAATCCTATGGTGATATCTGTCTCTGGCGCGCCAAATAAGTTGCTGTTTAAAGTGTTGTTATAGCCGGTAACAGCTGTCGTTCCATTGCCTGCCACGTTATTGGCAGGCAGGCTTGCGACTTCCTTTGGAACTACGGGCTTGTTAGTCGTTACATTGTTTTGCGTATCTGCTGAATAAACAGCCTGAATTTCACTGGTGCTCGCATTAGCAACACTGATCAGAATGAAGATGCATGCGACGACGGATGAACCGAAGGCGAATTGTACCTTGCTATTTATGCCTCCCCAAATATCAAGTAATTTGTCCTTTGTCTCGGAAAAATTTACCTGGTTTCTCAGGAAGGTGTACTTGTATTCCGCCCGCTCAAGACGCTCAACTATACGCCCATTTTCCATGGCCTCGTTGAGCAATTTGACATCATGAAACCGGTCAAAGGTGATCGCAGCACGAGACAAGGATTCCGTTGCATCCGCAATCAATGGCGTAAATCCACTATCAGAGAGCGACCATGGAACATCAGCCATGACCACTTCATCGGCGATCGTTAGGATGAGCGGCACGCTACAATGCAAGAAACAGTGATGCTCAAAGAAATTCAGATGCCGCCACACCCGATCCACAGTATCGTGCACAGGACGTTCTGCACCCGTCTCATCAGCAAAGCGTGAGCCATGAACACAACCGATATACAGATGAAGCTCTTTACGTGCTGAGTCAGTGGCCGAAAATGAAATATCGGTCACTTGCCACGGCGATTGCAGGCCGAGCGCCATGCTAAATAAAGTTAAGCTATTCATGCTGAAGTTATCTCATTACCCCTATAAACAACATAGAGATTAAAAACTTTGGATTGCCCTGCCAATAACTTGCACTTGAATTTTCAAGTGTGCCGTCTTTCGATATACTGATGGGAGTGTCCCTGAGAGTATTCCCAATAACGGAAATTGTCAAAGAAATTTATGCCACAGGATTCATTCAGCGAATAAATGATGAAAAAGATCTGCTGAGCGTGCTGAATGTGCATCAAAGGCGGGAAATTGCCACGCGCACCCTCCGCGCTGCCACTGCTGCCGGCAAGAATGAATTGTCCATGAATAGCGAATCCCCTGCAGCGGCACATGTTCGGCACAAACCTGTATGCGGCTCAGGAAGCGGGGATTTTTAAATGCCGGCAAGCTATGTGGCGGTATGATAAACCGGGTGCAGAGCGGCTTTCCTGCAGCTCAATTTGCTGATGCTACAGGTCTATACCCGGCTGGGCGCGAATACCGTCACGAAAGGCATGTTTGATGTCGGCAATTTCACTAACCGTGTCCGCCATCTCAAGCAAACATTGTGGTGCTGCACGACCGGTAATCACCACGTGTTGCGTTGCAGGGCGCGCAGCTAAATCGCGGCATACCTGCGCCTCATCCAGATAACCGTAATTGAGCAGATACGTCAGTTCATCGAGCACCACCAAATGCAGCGACGCATCGGTAAGCATCGTTTGAGCTACCGCCCAGCCGCGCACTGCGCTGGCGATATCCGCCTGCTTATTTTGCGTATCCCAGGTAAACCCATCTCCCAGCACATGCCATGCAACGCCAGGCTGATTACCTAAAAACAGCTCCTCACCGGTATCACGACGACTTTTCAGAAATTGTGCAATGCCTATCTTGTACCCATATCCCAGTGAACGCGCGACCATGCCGAAGGCGGAACTCGACTTGCCCTTGCCATTGCCGGTCAGAATTAACAATAAGCCCTTGTCCCCGTCTGCTTTGGCGATTGCGGCATCCACAACGGCCTTTTTACGCGCCATACGGCGGCTGTGCTGCTCGTTACTGTCCGGCATGCTGCAAGCCCGATGCGGGTTTTGATAACACCGCATATAACAGCACAGCCGGCACCAGATAGATTAAGGCGCTGAGCTGATAGGGCAAAAAGTATTGCGCTACGCTGTTTGCATATTGCATCACCGTCATATCGGAAAAACGCCCCGCGAACAGGTAAAAACTGACATTGGAAATCACAAAAGCGGCTGTCGTCGAAACCAGTGCGACAGTGGCGAATAAACCCAAACTGCGGAGGTTAGCGGTATGGCGGGTCGCATAAAAACGCCCTGCATAAAACAGCGCCGCATAAGTCGGGATCAAAAACCAGTAAGCGGGTGAGAAACACCAGCCGCTGACACCGGCATAATTGATCGCAAAATAATCAGCCGCCCCTGCCACTAGCAATAAAACTGGAAACGCGACCGCTGACAACAGAAAACCTGCCATCAGAAATACCGCCAGCGAGGCATCCGGCAGATGCGTCATCGAGTCAAAGTGATGCGAGCGCGTCGCTGCCATCAACCCGAAAAGTGCTGCGAAAAGGGCGATTCTTTTAATCCGGATGTGATTCATGATGTCTCCTTGTTGTATGTTTTTTGCAATGATACCAAAACGTGATGCAATGCTGCGAAAAACCGGGACGAACTGGCCGCCCCTGCTCAGATAATAGTGATTTCTAAAAACGATAACTGGCATTCAACATCATATTGCGCCCCGGCATAGGATAAGCATTGTAGCGTCCGTTTGTGGTCGTGCTAGCAACGGCATAAGTAAAATACCGACCGTTGAACAGGTTGTTCACCGTTGCCGTCCACAGCCACGCCCCTTCCCGATGCAACAATTTCATATCCAGCGTGACGTAAGCTGGCATTTTCTGGCTAAAGGTATTCGTCTGATCATTATCGAAGTATTGCTCTCCCACATAGTTTACATTTGCACTCAAACTGTTATTTTCCGACATTTTCCAGGAAGGGGAAAGCGACAATCTGTTTCTTGGCACCAGCGGAATATTGTTTCCTGATACATTTATTCCACCATAAATTCCCTCGCGAAATTTCGCTACGGTATAGCTATAAGAAGCCGTCAGATCAAACACATCGCTATAGTGATGCGTTCCTTCGAGTTCCAGTCCATAACGGCTAGTCGGCGAAAGATTCATATTTTGATAGGTGATCGCATTGTAATAAATCTCGTTATTCAAATTCATGCGAAAAAGCGCAGCACGCACTTTTTCTTTGCCGCTTTTATAGTCAATACCCGCCTCGCTGTCCTGCGAGGTCTGCGGCTCCAATATAGATATGGCGGAATCATAGGAAGGCCCACCATATTGATGGTAGATTTCGTCTACGGTCGCGATTCTGAAACTGTGACCTAGCCGGCCAAATAACGACAATTCCTGATTCAAATTATGGCGCAATCCGATTTCATATGCATTCACATTACGGCTCTGACTCCCCGATGCGTACGCTGCCGGATTAACGGTATCGCTGGCCTGATAATCGACTTGCTGTGTGCGAGCGCCCAGTGTCAACTTGGTATCCGAACCAAATTGCGTCGTATTTTGTGCATACAGAGCACGATTAAACTGTGTTGCCAGGATATGCGCAGTCAACGTACCAACGGGATTGGTAGAGCGCTGCGAGTCATAATTCCAATTAGCAAAATCCAAGCCGACAACCAATTCGTTGCTTTTGCTACCCAGTTGATAGGTAATTTTCGTGCGTGGCGTGAAAGATAATAGATTAAGATCTGTATTCAGGTAACTGCCACCATAAGCCGCATAATACGCCTGCTGCTTAGAGTCTCGATACGAAAGCTCACCAGCCAACTCCCCAAAGCTCATCTGCTGTGTCGTCCCAAGACTGACATGAGCACCATCGCTCTGTCCATAATCCAATGGTGTCGAAGTACCGCGCGGATCAGTCGCGAGCTGATTTAATCCAATACTGGCATCTACAGTACGCACACCCGGATAGCGCAAATCCTGATGATCGGCACCAAACTTGAGAACCGCATTACCATTACCGACATCAGTGCGCAAATCCGCTTCCATGTTGTTTTGTGTAAGGTTATTATTAACTCGATAATTTGACGTATCCAACCCGCTCGCCGTGATGCGCATTCCTATTCGATCGGACGTTCCAGAAAGTGCAAGCTGCCACTCTTTAGCTCCATAACTACCAAAACCGACGCTCACATCACCCAGCATTTCTTTACTTGGACGCTTGGTAATAATATTGATCGTGCCCCCGGTTGCGCCGCCGCCAAATAGCACGGCACCGCTGCCGTTAATTATCTCAATGCGTTCTACTGAAGAAAGTGGAATGGCCGACAGGCGGACTGTAGTCAATTCAATATCATTGAGCGGCTGTCCATCCAGCAAAATAAGCGTATTTTGATTCCCTGTCACACCCAATCCGCGCATATCAATCGATTTGTCTGGTGTACCACCGGTACTCATCACATGAATACCCGCATGTTCAGCAAGTAAATCCGGAATAGTAGTCTCTGCGCTTTTGGCGATATCCTCACTGGAAATTACGGTGACGTCCAGCGATGTACTGTCACGCTTTTCGGGAAAGCGGGTTGCGGTGACGACAATTTCATCTAAAGTGCCGGTATCGGCAAAAACGCTCAAAGGGAAGCTGATCGCACCGAACAGTGCGAGGGTGATATATTTTTGTTGCATCGTAATTTCCTGAGTAAATTCCAAGCGACCCCGTTGGAATGTTGTAAATTAGGGAAATATGCGCGCAACAGAACTTGGGATGGCAATGCACCCCGGTTCTGATATGCCGCCCGCATATCTCCCGTACTGTGCTTTGTGGCCGGTATCCGGGCTCACGAGTCTTGATTTGCCGCCTTCCCATGATTGCTCACAGTGGCATGATGACAAACCCGCACTCGATGACCGTTGCGGGGGCAGCTCAGGCATTGTCAGGCTGGAAAAACCACCAGCACAACGCACCTGCTTCCCGTTTAACTTGACTGTATAGCAGTCTTAGCACCTCAAAGTGCGCACACTTTAGCACGGCTGCAACCCGCTGCAAAACCCCGGCGGCAGGAAAAACTGACCAAAAGCGTGCATATGCGCGTCTTAGCATTTGACTTTTCAGCACTTTTCCAATTATATTAGCGTATGGAAAATGAACTGAACGCTTTAGAGGGCAAACTGGCACAACTGATACAAATCAGCAGTCAGTTACGCACGGAAAATCATCGGCTACGCCAGGAACTGGCACAAGCCACAAGCCACAATCAGCACTGCAATGAGCAATTGGAGGAAGCGACCAACGACAAGCAGCTGTGCGGCGAACAGCTAGCCGAAGCGCTGCAACGCAACCAGCTGTGCAATGACAAAATTGCAAGTGTCAAAGCGCGTCTGGAAAAATTACTGCCCACCTTCCCCGAGGATATGCCATGAGCAAAGTGGATGTCAGGATTCTCGATCGCGAACTGCGTGTGGCCTGCCCTGAAGAGGAACAACAGGCGCTAAAGTCAGCAGTTACCTACCTGAACAAAAAAATGACCGGGATTCTCGATACCGGCAAGATCGTAAATGTCGAACGTATCGCTATCATGGCCGCACTCAACATCGCACATGAATTACTTTCCACAAAAGTAGGAAGAGGGATTGACCTTGCCGACTTAACGCGTAGAATAACAGCCATGCAGGCAGCAATTGATCAGGAACTTGCCGAACAGAGCAACTTGTTTGAATAAAGGCTGAACAAAGTTTTCGAGTTGTCCCCTGCGGTGTTCGTCAGACTCATATATTCTTTGAACCAAGTAACTTTACAGGTCGCGACTCATACGCCATTGTTGTGAATGTCCCTTGCGGATGATCCTGATATGGCAGGGAAGTGACCCTCTTGAACCTTAAGGTTCGAGATGCTGGGTCAACGGCACAGGCGGGGGGCTTTATTTTAGTGCGACCGCAAGGTCGCACTTTTTATGCCGGGTTAGCCAGACTGAAAGATTTTCAATCTGGCGCCGGCAAACTACCCGCCTATCAGTTGCGTCAGCGCATAAATCAGCAATCCGAACAGTCCGCCGACCAGCGTCCCATTGATACGGATATATTGCAGGTCACGCCCCAGATACAGCTCCAGCTTGTTGACCATATACTGATCATCCCAATTGCCGAACTCCTCCCTGATCAAATCACCGATCATGCCCTTATTCGCATTCGCCGCCTGAATCAACGCTGTCTGAATATGTTCATTGATCCATGCGCGTAGCTCTTCGTTACAAGCCAGATGCTGCTCCAATTCACCCAGCAGCCCCATTATTTTACCGGTAATCACAGACTCGGCATGCGACAGGTCGAGCACGACCCAGTCGCGCAACTGCGCCCATAAGGATTCAATCTGATGCCCGAACTCGGGATGATTGAGCCAGCTATTCTTCTGCTGCGCCACCCAATCCTGCAGTTCACCATCCTGTTGCAGGCGCAATACGTAAGTATTTATTTGATCATCGAACTCCCGGTACAGCCCGTTACTGCTATCTTCGGCCACCTCACGCAATTTGTTAACCACCGCAGTTTTGATGGTCGGCACAAAGGGTTCAATCATGCTTTGCACAAAGCTGCTATCGCTCCATCCCTTGATGAAAGCAGCAATTTTTTCCGTATTCTCCGGATTCTCCACATAATCGGCGAAGCGATTCAGCCCGCCGTGCAGGATTTTATGATGCCGCCGACCTCTGGTGACCAGCGCAAGACCGCTGACCATAAATCCCGAAAGATCAATGCTTTGCAGCTTATTTCGGGCAGCTTCGGCGATAAAATTGTGGATACGCCTGTCGTCCAGCGATTTCACGCTGTATACAATGGCTTTACCCAAATAAACGACAATTTTTGCATGATTCCCGGGTAGCCACTGCGCCAGGTGACTGGCGGCGTCGAAGCGTTTGAGCCGTTGCCCGATGACTTCCGCGCTCAAAAACTGTCCTACCACAAAATCCGCCAGACTGTTTGCAATCGTACGCTTGTTTCGGGTAACAATCGCAGTATGCGGAATCGGAATCCCCAGCGGATGACGAAACAATGCGACCACTGCAAACCAGTCGGCCAACGCGCCTATCATCGCCGCTTCCGCGAAGGCTGCCAGATAACCCCAGGCCAGCATTTTTCCGGCAACGTACAGGCAGGCGGCAAACGCCAGCAGTCCGCCAGCGATCCCTTTCATTTTGGCCAGTTCGCGTTGCCTTAATGTATTTTCCGCCGCAATGGCGCGTTCTGCAAGATTGGTCATATTTTCCTTATACTGTAAGCTGGTGGACTTTTTTCCAGCGCCCAAGAGTATCGCAACTTCCTGTTTCGCGCTATAGCAAGTAGAATCAAATTACCACGGCTTCGCAGCACAAGTAAGTTTCACCTTGACTCGGCCTGTAAAAATATACAATACATTGAATTAATTGTTTAAACTGGACTTACTGGAACAAAAATGCATTACTGGCTTATGAAATCTGAACCTGCCGACGTCAGTATTGACGATCTGGCGACTTTCCCCGGGCAAAGTGTCGCATGGTATGGCGTGCGAAACTATCAGGCGCGCAACTTCATGCGCGACCAGATGGAAATTGGCGATGGCGTGCTGTTTTATCATTCAAATTGCAAAATACCCGGCATCGCCGGCATCGCACGCGTCGCAACACACGCTTATCCCGATGCCACGCAATTTGATCTGAAAAGCAAATACTTTGACGCAAAAGCCAGCGGAGAACAGCCGCGCTGGTTCAATGTCGATGTACAACTGGTCAAAAAAATATCCCTGGTTTCACTGGCTGAGATGCGCCTGCACCCTGAGCTTGCCCGTATGCGTACACTGCAAGCCGGCAACCGCCTGTCGATCACGCCGCTAGCTCCTGATGAATGGCACTACATCACAACGCAATTGATACGCGACTAGCGAGTTCCACGTTAACGACAAATGGTTGCTATCAGTAACGCACAAAACATTGAAGACAGCGCATCCTGGCTTGCCGGGCTGACGGGCGGTTTTACACCGGCTGAAGTTGAATTGATAGGCCGTGCCTGTACACTGGCCGAACCCCTCTATGCAGGACAAACCGAACTGACCGGCACGCCGCTAATGCAGCACGCACTGGGCGCTGCCGGCATTCTGTCCGGCATGAACATGGATTTTGAAACCCTTGCGGCCACCATCCTGCATGCCGTTCCCGAATATCTGGACGACTGGCAGGCGCGCATAGCAACTGAGTTCGGCAGCAATATCAAAGGCCTGGTTGAAGGTATTTCACGTATTGAACAGCTCCGTCAGTTTCGCGAAATGCGCCAGCTGCACACTGAAGATGCTCAGCAAATTGAAGTACTGCGCAAAATGCTGCTGGCGATGGTCAATGATATTCGCGTGGTGCTCATCAAGCTTGCCGAACGCACCCAGACCCTGCGCTGCCTGTCCGGTGCCGAGGAAGCAGTACAAAAACAAGTTGCCGGGGAAACGCAAAGCCTGTTTGCCCCGCTGGCCAACCGCCTCGGTGTCTGGCAAATCAAATGGGAACTGGAAGATTTGTCGGTTCGTTATCTGGATCCTGAGCTCTATAAGACAGTTGCAAAACTGCTTGATGAACGCCGTGTCGACCGTGAACGCTATATCACCGGCATCGTCCGGCAACTGCAGCTTGGCCTCTCGAATGCCGGCATACCGGCTGAGGTGACAGGCCGCCCCAAACATATCTACAGCATCATCAACAAGATGAAGCGCAAGCACCTTACCTTTGATGAATTATACGATGTGCGTGCGGTGCGGATTCTGGTTGAAGATGTGCAAAACTGCTATGCCGCCTTGAGTCTGGTGCATGAATTATGGACGCCGATTGCCAGCGAATATGACGACTATATCGCTCACCCGAAAAGCAATCATTATCAGTCGCTGCATACTGCGGTCACGGGTCCGCGCGGGCAAAATTTTGAAGTACAGATACGTACCCGCGAAATGCACCAGCATTCGGAACTGGGCGTCGCAGCGCACTGGCGCTACAAGGAAGGCGGCAAGACGGATGCCAAACTCGATGAAAAAATTATCTGGTTGCGGCAGATACTGGAATGGAAAGACGAGCTCACCGACCGGGGTGACTTACAGGATAAATTCAAGAATGAACTGTTCCACGATCAGGTATATGTGCTCACACCGCAGGGGCGCGTTATTGATTTACCCAAAGGTGCCACGCCGGTCGATTTTGCCTACATGTTGCATACCGATCTGGGACACCGCACGCGCGGCGCAAAAGTGGATGGCAGCATCGTTCCGCTCAACTACAAGTTACAAAACGGACAACGGGTAGAGATTCTCACCGGCAAACTGGGCTCACCCAGCCGTGACTGGCTCAATCCCTCGCTGGGATTTTTGCAAGCCGCACGTGCGCGTGCCAAAGTACGCTCGTGGTTCAACAACCAGAATCTGGATGAGAGTATTGCACAAGGCAGAATACAGCTGGATAAAGAACTGCACCGGCATGGCATCACCTCGGTGAATCAGGAAAAACTCGCACAAAGGTTGCATTTTAACAAACTGGATGATTTGCTCGTCGCCATCGGGCGCAACAAAATTACCCCGAGGCGTATTGCCGTTGCCCTGCAGGAAGAATTGCCTAGCCGTGTCATTGCGATCACAAAACCCGTATTTAAGCCGGCAGCAGAGCGTAAATCATCAACCGGCGTGCTGGTTGAAGGGATGGGCAATCTTGTGACACGGACAGCCAAATGCTGCAATCCCGCACCACCTGATCTGATTGTCGCCTATGTGACGCGCGACAGAGGCATTACCTTGCACCGCCAGGACTGCACCTTCGCCACACGCCTGACTGAGCAACACCGGCGCGAGAAACTGCTCGAAGCCAGGTGGAGCGAATAAAAACAGCCACCAGCGGCAAAGTGCACAAAGCAAGACGGTAAGTGATCTGATATAAATTATAGTGGTGAAGATTAAAGATACGGGTCAGGAACGAGTGACCCATAATATGGACAACTGGCCTTACCCGACAACAGCAGCAAAAAATAAGCGTGTTTTCAACAATTAAGGAGTAGAAAATGTTTGACTGGAGAGATTACAACAATGGCATTATCGCTTTTGACTCGGGCTATGTAAGACCCATTCTCGCCGCAATTCACCTGATCGTCGAAAACGGCAGGGCTGCCTTCATCGACACCGGCAGCAATGATTCCCTGCCCAATGCGATAGCCGCTTTACATAAGGTGGGACTGGATGTCACTGCAGTCGATTACGTCATTCTGACCCACATTCATTTGGATCATGCGGGCGGTGCAGGTGCGATGATGCAGGCTTTCCCTAATGCCTCTCTGGTGGTTCATCCGCGCGGCGCGCGGCACATGGCCGAACCGTCCAAACTGGTCTTGGGGGTTTCGGCGGTGTATGGCGCCGAGTATGTCGCCCGTGTTTATGGCAACATCATCCCAATCCCTGCCGGGCGCATCATCGAAGCTCCCGATGGTCACGTTATATCGCTGAATGGACGCTTACTGACCTGTCTCGACACACCGGGTCACGCGCGCCATCATATCTGCATCGTCGATGGCAAGACAGGTGGCATCTTTACCGGAGACACCTTCGGATTGTCCTACCGTGAACTGGATGTCGAGGGACGTCAGTTTATATTTCCGGCCACCACACCCAGCCAGTTCGAGCCGGATGTAATGCGCGAGTCAATTGCCCGTTTACTCGAATTGCAGCCGCCCGCTATGTATTTGACCCATTACGGCCAGCTCAACAATGTCGCACAGCAAGGACAGGATTTGAACCGTCGCATCGACGCGGTGGTTGCACTGGCACTTGCCGAAAAGGATACCGGTGTGGAGCGCCAGCAACGGATCAAGGCCGCGCTGACGCAATATTTATTGAGCGAACTTCGCCAGCACGGCTGCACACTTACTGACGACACGCTGCTTGATTTGTGGGAAATGGACCTGGAACTCAATGCACAAGGACTGGTGGTGTGGCTGGGTTCAGTCAGATAAGCCGTGCATCATCCCTGCCATTTTTAATACGTCTCCGGATGATAAAGTCGGGATATTGAAGCGATGTACGTATGGTTGAGTGACTGCACCGGATGTTCGACTCGCGACGGGGGGCGCGGGACTGCTGCCGGCAAAGCCGGCAGTCTCGTCAACGCAGCAAATACAGACACAAGCAAAATTTTCTTCAGCATCCGGCATATTCTGTTAAAAATAGCAAACAAAGCACACAGCCTGCAAAAAAACAGTCAAATCTGCTACGCACAGAGTTTGTAAATTGCGGAAAAGGCATAAGTCCTTTCCACTAAATTCAGCATTGCCTGGCTGACAGTTTTTAGTAAGTTGTCTGTAACTGAAAAGATCAGATTAATTATTTGAATTGAAATATTAAGCCGATGAATAGCATGACAAACAATATGCACTTTCCCGGCATAGCCGCGAAGAAGAAGCGAATTTATTCGTGCTTACAGCAACACGTTATACAGGCAAGAAGTTTGTCACGGTTTATTGGCTTGGTAATAACATCATTCATCCCCGCTGCACGACACGCTTGAAAGTCAGATTCCATCGCATTAGCAGTTAGTGCGATAATCGGGATCAGAGCTTTTGTACCTGCAAGAGCTCTGATTTTATGTGTTGCCTCTAGCCCGCCCATTACTGGCATCTGCATATCCATGAGAATAAGATCATAATCTTTTTTTCCAACAGCTTCGAGTGCTTCAACACCATTCCCGGCAACATCAACCTTGTATCCAAGCTTAACGAGTAAAAACGCTGCAAGTTTCTGATTGATCCTATTGTCTTCAACAATCAGCACATGCAAAATTTTCTCCGCTAGTTGCTCAACTTGAAGTGCAGATACCTTTGAAAAATCTGGTGCTGTCTTTAATTTTTGTTGTTGAATACCCGATTCAAGGGGTAGTTCAAACCAAAAACAACTGCCTTTTCCTTCAACGCTATTTACGCCAATAGTTCCACCCATCTCCTCAATCAGTCGCTTACTGATTGCAAGACCTAAACCCGTCCCCCCGAACTTTCTTGTTGTTGAAGCATCTACCTGACTGAAATTAGAAAATAATTTATCCAGTGACTCCGCAGGAATTCCAATACCTGTGTCGTATATTTCAAAGCGAAAGCCTTTGACGAGACGAACGATACTAATTCTGACTTCACCCTGGTTTGTGAACTTGATTGCATTCCCGGCAAGATTTAGAACCACTTGTTGAATACGAAGACTATCACCAATAAATATGCTGTCAGCATCGGTGAAAATATCTATCGAGAAGTTGATACCATTTTCGTATGCCCTCACTTTGAGTGTTGAACTCACTTTATCGGCGATATCTTTAACCGAAAATTGATCAAGCTCAAACTCCATGCGATCAGCCTCAATTTTTGATAAATCGAGAATATCATTAATGATGGTCAACAGTGATTCGCCGGAGTATAAAATATCATTCACTAACTGGCGCTGCTCAACCTCCAGTTTTGTATCCAAAAGAAGTTGAGACATTCCCATGACGCCATTCATCGGCGTTCTAATTTCATGTGACATATTAGCCAGAAACAGGCTTTTAGCAATATTGGATGCTTCTGCGCGTTCTTTTGCAACTTGCAAATCCCGGCGAACCTGGTCCAACGTGGTGAGTGATCTGAGCAACATAAGATTCAGGAAAATGGCCAACAGACTAACTACACATGCCATTTCAAGAACCAATTGGCGATATGCATAATAGGGTTTCAACACATCAGAGACTGATTCACCAATGACGAAATTCAATCCAAACTGAGGAAGTTTGTAATAACCACAGATATGCTCAATACCATCAACAGCGGAATATGCACGGTAATTACCCGAGACAGGCCCTCCTTCCTGCAGAAACGGTCGGTTGCCGGGAACTGCTGACCGGGATGACTGATTGGAAGGATACCTGGCCATATATCTACCCGTTTTATTCAGCATCGCTGCCAGACCATGTTCTCCGAATCCCAATTTCACAGCAAACTGAGAAAAAAGTTCCGGACTGACAGAGGCAACTAAGACGCCATTGAAATTCCCATTGTGTTGAATTGGACAGCTAAATTGAATGGACCACTTACCGGATATTTTACCAAGCAGCGGTTCACTAATATAAAGCTTGTCTGTACCGGTGGATTCGCTGTGCACCCGGAAATGCACACGCTGGCTCAAGTCAGTATGAACAGTATGTTTTGCCAGATTGGAAAACACCACAATTCCATTTTTGTCGAGCACGCTAACCTGAAAAGCCAAATCATCGATATTTTCTTGTCGTCTTTGGATCATTGCTGAAAATTGTTGCCCGTCTCCGGTCCATTGAGAGCGGGTATCAAGCAATATTTCGTTGATGCGCTTGATCGTAGAGCGTGAATATTCTGAAAACAACTGGGATTGTATCAACGTCTTGACTTCAGCTTCGTGCAGATATACTTTTTCACTGCGGTCTAGCTCATATAAAACAACAGCCCAAATTATTCCCACGGTTACTATAATAGTGGCAGCAATTTGAAGCTTAAGACGCGAATTGAAATTAGTCATTTAACGCCCGGTGAACCCCTACCCGCCCAGATAAGCGCGCTGCACAGCATCACTGCCAAGCAATTCGGCTGAGGAACCTGACAAGGTAATGGCGCCACTCTCCATCACGTAACCGCGAGACGCCACTTGCAAAGCCAGCCGGGCATTTTGTTCCACCAGCAAAATACTCATGCCTTGAGCTGCTACTTCCCTGATGGTTGCAAAAATTTTCTTCACCATCAAGGGGGCTAACCCCATACTCGGTTCATCGAGCATCAGCAGCCGCGGGCGACTCATCAGCGCGCGCGCCATCGCCAGCATTTGCTGCTCTCCGCCTGACAACGTACCGGCCAGCTGTTCGCGGCGTTCGACAAGACGCGGGAACAGCGCATACATACGCGCCAGATCCTCATTGATTTGCGCCTGATCGCAGCGACTGTAGGCGCCCATCAGCAGGTTTTCAGCAACCGAGAGCCGTGCGAATACGCCGCGCCCTTCCGGCACCAAGGCAATGCCCATGGCGACACGCTGATGTGCCGCAACAGCGTGCAGACTTTTTCCATCAAAAAGGAGCTGTCCGGCAGAGGGGTTCAATAAACCGGCCAGCGTTTTGAGCGTGGTGGTCTTGCCCGCGCCATTGCTGCCGATGAGGGCGACCAGTTCGCCGGGTTCAACATGAAGGTCAATGCCCTTAACGGCATGAATACCGCCATAGCCTGCCTGCAAACCATTAACTTCGAGCTTACTCATCTTCCGCCCCCAGATATGCCGCAATCACGGCAGGATTTTGACGCACTTCGTCAGGCACTCCCTCGGCGATTTTTTTCCCGTAATCGAGCACCGCCACGCGATCACACAACCCCATGATCAGCTTCACATCATGCTCAATCAGCATCACCGTGATACCCGTCGCGCGAATGTTCTGTAGCAGCGCCTTCAAACTCTCGGTCTCAGTTGCATTCATGCCTGCCGCAGGTTCATCCAGCGCCAGCAGCAGCGGTTCGGTAGCTAAGGCGCGGGCGATTTCCAGACGGCGTTGTTCACCATAGGAGAGATTCTTTGCCAGCGTTTGCGAAGGTTTACTAATCCCGACGTAGCGCAGCAAGTCGCGCGCCCGATTTGTCGAGTCCAGCTCCTCGCTGCGGGTCGTCTTATTGCGCAGCAGCGCGCCGAATACCCCGGCATGCGTTTTTGCATGGCGTCCTATCATCACGTTTTCCAGCGCGGTGAGGTGGCTGAACAGGCGGATATTCTGGAAAGTGCGCGCAATGCCTGCCTGCGCCAGCAAGTGTGATTTAGTGGTCTGGTAACTATCTCCGTTAAAGTTAAACTCACCTGAACTTAACTGATACAAGCCGGTGATGATATTGAAAAGTGTGGTCTTACCCGCGCCGTTAGGTCCTATCAGCCCGTAGATTTCACCGCGTTTGATGTGCAGGGAGACATCTTTGAGTGCGCTCAAACCACCGAATTGTTTACCCACACAGGAGAGTTCCAGTAAAGTTGCCGGCTTACTCATTGCTCCGCCTCGTCTGTTGCAAGTTCGCGGCGACGCACGCGGGAAGGCCATAAACCCGCAGGTCTAAACAGCATCACCCCTATCAGCGCAGTGCCGAACAACAGCATGCGTAAACTTTCAGGGTCAATAAGCGTCCTGCCGAACATCGCCTGTTGCAAGGGCACGATGCTGTGACGCAACACTTCCGGCAACAGTGCAAGGGTCATTCCGCCCAGAATCACGCCGTAAATATTGCCCATTCCGCCCAGCACGACCATGCACAGCACCATGATCGATTCCATCAGACTGAAACTCTCCGGGCTGACGAAACCTTGAAAACCGGCAAATAACGTGCCTGATACCCCGCCAAACATGGCACCCATCGCAAACGCCAATAGCTTCAGATTGCGCGTGTTGATGCCCATCGCCGAGGCCGCCACCTCATCTTCCCGTATCGCCATCCAGGCACGACCGATGCGTGATTTTTCCAGGCGATGCGAGACAAATACCACCACTGCGGTAAAGCCTGCAAACAGATAAAAATACAGATGTACCGACGGCAGTGAAAAACCGAATACTTGTTGCGTGGTATTGAGCGACACCCCCGCTATCCTGACAGGGTCTATCATACTGATGCCTTGCGGTCCGTTGGTCAAATTGACGGGCGCATTCAGGTTATTCATGAAAATACGGACAATTTCACCAAAACCTAGCGTGACGATGGCCAGATAATCACCGCGCAAGCGCAGGGTCGGCGCACCCAGCAAAATGCCGAAACCACCTGCGAGCAGTGCTGCCAGCGGCAAGACGATCAAAAAGGACAGATGCAGTCCATCAGGAAACAGCAAAGGATATGCCAGCGCCAGATGCGGGGAACTGGTCAGCGCATAGCAATACGCACCTACCGCGTAAAAGGCGATGTAACCCAGATCCAGCAGCCCTGCATAACCCACCACGATATTCAGCCCCAGCGCCAGCATGATATACAGCATCGCAAAATCTACGATGCGTACCCAGCCGCGACCGAGCAGCGCATCCGTTAAGAACGGCAACACCGCGACAAACAGTATGATGCAGATGATTTCCCTCGCCCTCGGGGAAATGGGTGAACAGAGCGGGAGATTTTTTTTCATGCGCGTTCCGCCAGACGTTCGCCCAGCAAACCGGAAGGCCTGAACACCAGCACGGCGATCAACACAAAGAAGGCAAATACATCCTGATATTGACTGCCCATGAATCCATTGGTCAAAGGACCAATGTAACCCGCGCCCAGACTCTCAATCAGACCGAGCAGCAAACCGCCTAACATCGCACCGCGCAGATTGCCGATCCCGCCCAGCACCGCAGCGGTAAACGCTTTCAAGCCCAGCAGAAAACCCATGTAATAATGCGCCAGTCCGTAATTGGCACTCACCATCAAACCGGCCACAGCAGCCAGCGCTGAACCCAGCATGAAGGTGATCGAAATCACACGATTGACATCGACACCCATCAATTGCGCTGCATGCTGATTTTCCGCCACAGCCCGCATCGCGCGCCCAAGACTTGTGCGATGCACCACGATCATCAGCCCCGCCATAATCACCACCGCCATGATGACAATGATGATTTGAATATCGTTAATGATTGCGCCGCCTACGTAATGAGGCTGATTTTTTATCAATTGCGGAAAGGCGTGGTAATCGCGCCCCCAGATCATCATCGCCAGATTTTGCAATACGATGGAGACCCCGATTGCGGTTATCAGCGGCGCCAGACGCGGCGCATGACGCAAGGGCCGGTAGGCGATGCGCTCTATGCCAAAGCCCAGCAGCATACAACCTGCCATCGCCAGGATAAGGCTGACGGGCAACGCCAGCAGCGGCGCAACTCCCCAACTTATCAGGGCGGTCAGCGCAGATAGTGCGAGCATCGCGCCTGCCATCACCACTTCGCCATGCGCGAAGTTGATCAGACCTAATATGCCGTACACCATGGTATAGCCCAGGGCTACCAGCGCATACACGCTGCCCTGCACCAGGCCGTTGATAATTTGCTGTAAAAATATGTCCATTTATTGACGTATCACTGCACGGTTTCCAGCGCCTGCCATTTACCTTGTTGCACCTGATATAAGGTGACATTTCCCGCCTTGAGATCGCCATTTACATCAAACTGAATTTTTGCCGTGATGCCGTCATAGGAGATACCGGCCAGCGCAGGCAGATATTTCGCAGGATCTGCGGAGTCGGCCTTTTGCATCGCCGCAATCATCACATTTACCGCGTCATAGCAATAAGGCGCGTATAACTGTATGGGTTGGTATTTGGCAACAAAACGCGTTGCGAACGTTTCACCACCGGGCATTTTATCCAATGGCACACCCGGCAGGGAGGCATACACGCCATTTGCCGCATCGCCAGCCAGCTTGATAAACTCCGGCGTACGCCCGCCATCACCCATCATGTATTTCACGTTCAGCGCCAGCGCCTTGATTTGTCTGGCCATCGGCCCGCCCTGTGCGTCCATGCCACCGTAGAACAACAGCTCAGGCTGCTTACCTTTCACTGCGGTCAACACCGCTGTAAAATCCACTGACTTATCGCTGGTGTATTCATGGGAGACAATGTCGGCACCGGCAGCGTGTGCCGCCTTGATGAATTCATCCGCCAGCCCCTGCCCGTAAGCGGTACGATCATCGATCACGGCAATTCTTTTAACGCCCAGATTTTTCACCGCATACATCCCTAGCGCGTGTCCTTGCTGCGCGTCATTGGCCATCACGCGAAATGCCGTCTTGAAACCCTGATGGGTATAGCTTACCGCCGTAGCGGAAGGCGAAATCTGTGGAATCCCGTTATCGCTGTAGATTTTTGCAGCAGGGATAGTCGTACCGGAATTCAGATGACCGATCACACCGCTGACTTTATTGTCCGCCAGCTTTTGTGCGACGATGGTCGCCGTCTTGGGATCCGCCTGATCGTCTTCGCTGATGAGTTCGAAATGCACCTTTTTCCCGCCTATCACGATGCCTTTTGCATTCGCATCCTCAATCGCCATGCGCGTGCCGTTTTCATTGTCTTTGCCCAGATGCGCCTGAGGCCCGGTTAATGGCGCGACAGAACCTATGCGTATCACCTGTTCGCCGGAAGCCGCAGCCTGATCGGAAGCTGTTTTTCCACATCCTGCCAAAGCCAGCATAGTGAGCAACAAAGCAGTGCGTATAAACATTTTTAATCCCTGTAGTTATGATGACTCGCATTTGAATTATGCGTAGTCGGCACGATCCTTGTCAATGTTGCCAACTGACGTTGCTGTCCTTGAAAGTAAAATACCTCACTTTCACTTCTCTCAGTACGGCTGCGGCAATCTCCCGGCATTGGGGCGGGAAACAAATGAATCACTATGCGAATTTCATTTCACCAACAAAAAAGCCGGCTTACACCGACTTTAATTGAAAAAGCTCAAAACTATGCTGACGGACTATTTATCCAATGTCAGAATATAAGCAACCAGTTGCTTCATTTGATCCTGTTTCTTGCCGATTGCATCGTTAGCAGGCATAGGCATCGTACCCCATACACCATCACCGCCCTTGGATACCTTGATCAACAGACGCGCCGGGGCAGTCGGATCACCTTTGTATTTTCTGGCAACATCCCGCCATGCAGGACCAACTAACTTCTTGTCTATGGTGTGGCAAGCCGTACAGTTATTTTCTCGTGCAAGCAAAGGCATACTATCGGATACACTCACCGCAGCAGCCGGTGTCGTGACCGTGTGTGCGTCCTCCGCCTTGTTGCACGCAGCCAATGCAAAGAGACACAACAGCAAGCTATAACTTTTTTTCATGAGAACCCCGGTTGTAAAACAAAAAAGTAAAACCGGATTGCCCGGTTTTACTTTTATGCTAATCACTTACTTCAAAGCTGCGATGAACTTGCCCAGTGCTTCAATTTCAGCGTCAGTTGCTTTGCCGGCATTACCCTTGGCTGGCATTTGACCCATAATACCCTTGGCCTTCCAGTAAGGATCATCCTTCAATCCCTTGGTAATGCTTGCTGAGATTGTTTTTGCCGCATTCTTGTCATCTTTGTATTTTACTGCAACATCTTTCCAAGCTGGACCCATTATTTTATGGTCAATAGCATGACACATAGCACAGGCACCGCTTTTTGCTTCTGGTGGCATATCAACAGCCATTGCTGAACCTGCAATCATCAAACCTGCTGCGACTGCCATACTTGTGATAATAGATTTCATATATGCTCTCCCGGTTTATAATTATAAAACTGTAAAAAATACGGAGGCTCACCCTCCGCTATTGATTCTAAACAACTCTGCTTCGTTTGCCTACCAGCTTCTTTGCCTGCCCGGATTTAACGCACGCAAACCACCTCTGGTTGACAGTTTTTATATAAATCCAATTTGATGGTCACTTCGCCTTAAATCGATTCAACGCGATATTCTACCATCAGGGTATGGCAGACTCCGGCAGCTACTGTCACGACATTTTCCATTGCATTCACCGATTCAACGCAGATCATTTCGCGCCAGCCATCCGGCTGCCCCATGTCACCCATTCTGGCCGCTTTTTTAATCCACGGCGTCCACACCACAGTGGCTTGACTGCCGGATTTTGCTATATGGATGCAGCGTTTCAACAGATCGTCGTGAATCACACAAGCTGCGCCGGTATTGACATAGACACGATCCACTTCCCCGTCAAAACGAATATCACCCTGCTGTTTCCACAAGTTTGAGCCACCCACCATATCCCAGTACTCACACCCTTCCAGCCCGGTCACACGCACAGCACTGATGTCGCCGATCTTAAAATAGGTATGCAAAGCTTCACTGAGCACAAAATCGCTGTCCCCGGTATTGGCGGTGCTCAATTCCATCCGCAATGTTTCGCCTATGATTACAGTCAGTTCCACAGTACATTCATGCGGCCACTGCAACCGTGTCTTATCGGAGGCCTCAAGACGCAACATCAACTTTGTCGCGCCATCAGGCAGGGTAGCAGATTCAATCATGCGCCAGGGCACAGTGCGCGCAAAACCATGCCCGGGGAAAAAAATGGATTCAGTTGCATGCGCACCAAACCACGGCCAGCACACCGGAACGCCGCCGCGTAACGATTTTCCTGCTGCGAGCCTGGTGTCACGCGACAACCAGACTACAGGCACTGATTGGCTTTTAGGGTGCCAGCTCATCAGATGTGCGCCCTGCAAGCTAAGCTCTGCACTGCACAGCGCATTATTGATTTGGGCGACGACAAGGCCGCTTGCGTCCTCCCTGAAAACCAGTTCGTCCTTGATGCCAAAGTGCGTATTCAGTTCTAAAGTCATGTCAAAACTCCAGTGGACAGTTTTCAATTTTCAATTTGTGTGACATCCCTCACCGCGCCCCTATCCGCGCTGGTCGTCATTGCGGCGTAAGCGCGCAAGGCTACTGACACCTGCCTGTCACGGTTAACCGGCTTCCACGCCAGCTTGCCGCGCGCAAGCATTTCATCGCGACGTCGGGTCATTTCTTCAGCGGAAATCTCAAGCGTGATGCTGCGATCCGGAATGTCGATGGTGATGGTATCCCCCTCCTCCACCAGACCAATTGCGCCGCCCGCTGCGGCTTCAGGCGAGACGTGACCGATAGACAGGCCAGAAGTACCGCCGGAAAAACGCCCGTCAGTCAGCAAAGCGCATACTTTGCCCAAGCCCTTGGATTTCAGATAGGAAGTCGGATACAGCATTTCCTGCATGCCAGGTCCGCCTTTAGGCCCTTCATAACGAATCACCACCACATCGCCTGCTACAATAATATCCGCCAGCACCGCTGCGACAGCATCGTCCTGACTCTCAAATACGCGGGCTCTGCCTTTAAACTTTAAAATACTTTCATCCACGCCGGCTGTTTTCACGATACACCCATCCATCGCCACGTTGCCATGCAGCACGGCCAGGCCGCCATCACGGCTGTAAGCATGCGCGCTATCACGTATGCAACCTGAGGCACGATTCGAATCTGTTTCCGGATACAGCATGGATTGCGAAAAGGCAATCGTCGTGACGATGCCACCGGGGGCTGCCCGGAAAAATTTCTGTGCAACGCCTGTCTTATCCTGCACGATGTCCCACTGGGCAAGCCCTTCACGCAAGGTCTTGCTATGCACCGTACCCGCATCGCTATGCAGCAATCCGGCTCTGTCCAGTTCGCCTAGAATCGCCGGGATACCGCCTGCGCGATGCACATCCTCCATGTGGTATTCAGAAGAGGGGGCAACTTTGCACAGCGTCGGTACATGACGCGACAGTCTGTCCATGTCCTTCATGGTAAAATCCACCCCTGCCTCATAGGCAATGGCCAGCAAATGCAATACCGTATTAGTCGAGCCACCCATGGCAATATCCAGCGTCATGGCATTTTCAAAGGCGTTGAAATTAGCGATATTGCGTGGCAGCACCGACTCATCATCCTGCTCGTAATAGCGTTTACACAAATCAACGATCACACGACCCGCGCGCAAAAACAGCTGTTTACGCTCGGCATGGGTCGCTACCAGCGAACCGTTACCCGGCAGGGACAAGCCCAGCGCCTCAGTCAGACAATTCATCGAATTGGCAGTGAACATGCCGGAGCAGGAACCGCAAGTAGGACAGGCTGAACGCTCAATCGCATCCACTTCCTCGTCACTGTATGCGCTGTCCGCTGCCGCCACCATCGCATCGACCAGATCCAGCCCTTTTGTAACGCCCTTCCAGTTCACTTTCCCGGCCTCCATCGGGCCGCCGGAGACGAACACCACCGGAATATTCAGCCGCATCGCCGCCATCAGCATACCTGGCGTAATCTTGTCGCAGTTGGAGATGCACACCAGCGCATCGGCACAATGCGCGTTGACCATGTATTCCACCGAGTCGGCGATCAGATCGCGACTGGGCAGAGAATACAACATACCGCTATGACCCATGGCAATGCCGTCATCAACAGCTATGGTATTAAATTCCTTGGCAATGCCGCCTGCCTTCTCAATTTCACGCGCCACCAGTTGCCCCATATCCTTCAGGTGAACGTGACCGGGCACGAACTGGGTAAATGAATTGGCAATAGCGATAATGGGCTTGCCAAAGTCGCTTTCAGTCATGCCGGTTGCGCGCCACAAGGAGCGTGCCCCGGCCATATTGCGACCATGAGTGGAAGTGCGTGAACGATAAACTGGCATGATGTCCCTCGGGGGTAAGCTATAATCAAGTGAACAATTCTACCTGAATCCATCATGCTCGTTTATCCAAATATCAACCCCGTCGCGCTGCAACTAGGTCCGCTGGCCATTCACTGGTACGGATTGATGTATATGGCAGGATTTTTAAGCTTCATCTGGCTGGGACGCAAACGCATTATTGCGCTCAAAGACACTCAGATGAGCAACAAACTGCTCGATGATCTGTTATTTTACGGTGTACTGGGCGTGATAGCCGGCGGACGACTGGGCGAAGTGCTTTTTTATAACCCGGACTACTATTTTGCCCATCCGCTCAAAATCCTTGCCGTATGGGAAGGCGGCATGTCGTTTCACGGCGGGTTTATCGGCGTTTTGCTGGCAATGGTAGTTTTCGCCCGCCAGTATCAGCTGCACTGGCTCGAACTGATGGACTTCATTGCCCCGCTGGTACCGCCGGGCTTAGCCTTCGGACGACTGGGAAATTTTATCAACGGAGAACTCTGGGGCCGACCGACCGACTTGCCCTGGGGCATGGTCTTCCCCAAGGTGGACAATTTGCCTCGTCACCCTTCCCAGCTTTATGAGTTCGGACTCGAAGGGGTCTTGTTATTTGCGCTGCTCTGGCTGTATGCAAAAAAACCACGTCCGACAGGCGCTGTGTCCGGCCTGTTCCTGATCGGCTATGGCAGCTTCCGCTTTTTGGGCGAATTTACGCGCAATCCGGATGATGGCATCTTCGGCCTGATGACCTTTGGTGTCAGCATGGGGCAATGGCTAAGTCTGCCTATGGTATTAGCCGGCCTCATCATGATGAGTTGGAGTCTCAACCGCACTTGACACAAACCAGCCGCTCTCGCACACTACGCAGGTAAAATTACGGCGACAGCGCTTTGAATGACATCTCCCTAGCTTCACTGTTCGGCATATTACTGCTGCTAATGGTTTGCAGCGCATTTTTTTCCGGTTCGGAAACCAGCATGATGGCCATCAACCGCCATCGACTCAGCCATTTGATCCGCAAGGGTAACAAAAGCGCGAAGCTGACCGAACAATTACTGGGCAAGGTGGACAAGTTGCTAGGTTCCATCCTGCTCGGCAACACGCTGCTCAATGTAGCTGCGGCGACACTGACCGAATTTATCGTCTTGCGCCTGTATGGCCACAACGAACTGGCCATGCTAATCGGCACGCTGTCACTCACGCTGGTGCTGCTGGTATTTTCTGAAATACTGCCAAAAATTATCGCAGCAAGTTATCCGGAACGCATCGCGCTCCCGTCGAGCTATATTCTTACCCCGCTGATTACGCTATTTCATCCTGTTGTTTCAGTCGCAGGCGGCATCGTTAAGGGTGTGTTGTGGCTGATGCGCATCAAGATTCAGACCGATCAGAGCAAGCAAAAAATGACGCTGGAAGAATTGCGCGGACTGGTACTGGATGCCGAGCATTTCCTGCCACGCAAACATCAAAAGATGCTACTCAATCTGGTCGATCTGGAGCGCATCACGGTCAACGACGTGATGATCCCGCGCAATCAGATCGAAGCGCTCGACATTAACGCGGATCCCGAGACGTTGCGCCAGCAAATCATCACTTGCCACCACACCTTGCAGCCTGTGTATGCGGACGACCCCGGCAATATCATCGGTATCCTGCATCTCAAACGCGTCGCCGCCCTGTTCCAGGAATCCATTTTAAATGTTGCGCAACTGCGCGAGGTCCTCTATACCCCCTACTTTATTCCTTCCGATACCCCCCTGCTCCAGCAACTGCAACAGTTTCAGGAACGCCACACACGTTTAGGACTGGTGGTGGATGAATACGGGGAGTTGCTGGGCCTGGTCACACTGGAAAATATCCTTGAAGAAATTGTCGGTGAATTCACCACCCAATCCCCCGCCCAAAGCGGTAAATTTCTGCACAGGGAGGATGGCAGTCTGTTGCTGGAAGGGAGCACCAGTTTACGCGAACTGAACAGAAAACTGGGCTTGCATCTGCCGATGGACAGCGCAAAAACATTGAATGGCTTAATACTGGAACATTTCGAAGATATTCCTGAGCCGGGCACCAGCCTGAAAATCGCCGGGTATCCCATAGAAATCATTCAAACCCAGGATAGAGTTGTCAAAGTAGCCCGCCTTTTCCCGAGAATTAACCAACGGTGAGTAAAAAGTGGTAAGTGGTAAGTGGTAAGTGGTAAGTGCTAAGTGGTAAGTGGTAAGTGCTGCAAATTATTCCACTTCCCGCTTCCCGCTTTAGTTTCATCTGCTTTACAATCAGGCCAAAGCTCGGCATCATGCATAACAACTGCAATTCAAAGGATATGTCATGGCTGTCGCAGCAACGAAAGCAAAAGAATATTCCTATGCATGGGAAGGCAAAGACAAATCCGGGAAATTAATTAAAGGTGAAATGCGTGCCGTAGGTGAAGCCAATTTATCAGCTCATCTACGTCGGCAGGGCATCAATGTCACCAAAATCAAGCGTGCTCGCAGCAGCGCGAAAGCGATTACCCAAAAAGACATTACGCTGTTCACAAGACAACTGGCCACCATGTTAAAGGCCGGCGTGCCCTTGTTACAGTCGTTTGATATCGTAGGCAAAGGCCATCACAACCCATCGGTTTCAAAATTACTGTTCAGCATCAAAACCGATATTGAGACCGGCAGCAGCCTGCAGCAGGCATTCAAAAAACATCCGCTGTATTTCGATGATCTGTACTGCAATCTGATCGGGGCAGGCGAATCGGCAGGTATCCTGGACAGCTTGCTGGAACGACTGGCAAGCTATCAGGAAAAGATTTTAGCGATCAAGAGCAAGATCAAGTCCGCTCTGTTTTATCCAGTTTCCATCATTGTGGTCGCCTTCATCATTACCGCCGTGATCATGATTTTCGTCATTCCTGCGTTCAAGGAATTATTTTCAAGTTTCGGTGCCGATCTGCCCGCGCCAACACTGGTTATCATGGCCATTTCCGATTTCTTTGTCCGCTACTGGTGGCTTATTTTTGGGGGTATCGCCGGCGGATTTTATTCCTTTTTCTATGCGTGGAAACGCAGCAGACCCATGCAGCATTTCATGGACAGAGCAATGCTTAAAATTCCAATATTTGGTGAACTGGTGCGAAAAGCCACCATCGCACGCTGGAGCCGCACCTTGTCGACCATGTTTGCGGCCGGCGTACCTCTGGTCGAAGCATTTAATTCAGTTGCCGGTGCTGCCGGCAATGCCGTCTATTTCGACGCCACCAAAAGCATACAGCGCGAAGTGAGTGCCGGTAACAGCCTGACGGTGGCGATGCAAAACACCGAGGTATTTCCCAGCATGGTGATACAAATGGTATCAATCGGCGAAGAAGCCGGCTCTCTTGATGCGATGCTCTCAAAAGTAGCCGATTTTTACGAGGCTGAAGTGGATGATGCGGTTGAAGCACTCTCCAGCCTGATGGAACCGATTATCATGGTCGTGCTTGGTACCCTGATCGGCGGAATGGTGATCGCCATGTATCTGCCCATCTTCAAGATGGGGCAAGTGGTTTAATGAACATGGATAGTGGCAAGGTGAAAGTAGTAACCTGGAAAGGTTCAGCACAAATTCAAAATGCTGGCGCGTTTTAACCACCCACTACTGACTATTCACGACTTGCCACTGACCACTTATTACTCACCACTTCCCATTCAAAAATGAACTTACTCGATCTGCTCCAATCTTCTCCTCCGTTGTTCATCGGCGTAGCAAGCGTTATCGGCTTACTCGTTGGCAGCTTCCTGAATGTCGTCATCCATAGACTGCCGAAGATGATGGAACTTAGCTGGCAACAGCAATGCGCCGAACTGCGCGGAGAAGAAACGGCTCAAACAGAGCCTTACAATCTGCTGGTTCCCCGTTCTGCCTGTCCGCTTTGCCATCACGCCATCAGCGCATGGGAAAATATTCCGGTGGCAAGTTTTCTGCTGTTACGCGGGAAATGCCATGGCTGCGGGGCAGGCATTTCGCCACGCTACCCGGCAGTCGAAGCACTGAGCGGTATTTTGTGCGGATTTGCTGCGTATCACTTCGGTTTCGGACTCACGGCAGCAGCGGCCATGCTGTTGATCTGGGCGTTGCTGACACTGACCGCCATCGATTTTGACACGCAACTTCTGCCTGATGACATTACACTGCCACTGATCTGGAGCGGACTGTTTTTTAATCTTAACGGGGCATTCACCAGCCTGCATGACGCCTTCCTCGGCGCTGTATTCGGCTATCTGCTGCTCTGGGCCGTCTACTGGCTGTTCAAACTGGCGACAGGCAAAGAGGGCATGGGTTACGGCGACTTCAAACTGTTAGCCGCCCTGGGGGCCTGGCTGGGCTGGCAAATGTTGCCGCTGATCATCATGCTGTCCTCTGTCGTCGGTGCACTCGCTGGTATCACACTGATAGTCGCGTTTAAACATGGCCGCAACATTCCTATTCCTTTCGGCCCTTATCTGGCAGGAGGCGGCTTGATCGCGCTGTTCTGGGGGCAAACGCTGACACACTTACCCTTTCCGGCACTATGAACATGTCCGCTGAACAAGCTAAACTATGTGTAGGACTGACCGGCGGAATAGGTTGCGGAAAAAGCACGGTTGCGCAGTTGTTTGAAGCGCTTGGCGCACGGATCATTGACGCTGATGTCATTTCACACCAGCTGACGCAGACAGGGGGAGGCGCCATCCCAGATATTCTCACCAATTTTGGTCACAATTTCATCACACCGGAAGGTGCAATGAATCGCGGTAAAATGCGTGAACTGATTTTTACCGATAAGCATGCCAAATTAAAACTGGAAGCTATCCTGCACCCGCTCATTTTAACGGCATGCAAAGAACAGTTAACAGAAGCGGGCAGCGCGCCATACACCATCCTGGTAGTGCCCTTGCTGCTGGCCTGCCCGGATTTTCTGGCCCTCGTTCAGCGAATCTTAGTTATTGATTGCAGTGAAGAAAATCAAATTTTACGCGTCAGACAACGAAGTGCACTTGACGAATTTCAAATTCGTGCGATTATTGCAAAACAGGTATCACGAAAAGAACGACTTGCGCGCGCAGACGACATCGTTGAAAATGACGGGGAAATTGATGCGCTGAGGGATCAGATTAGCACATTGCATCAGCATTATAAAAATAACAATAATTATTTGACGGCAAGCTGATATTCAATATATCGTCCTACCTTAACTAATCTAACTCCATACCAGACAAAAA
>CAIWRI010000052.1 GCA_903915035.1 uncultured Nitrosomonadales bacterium
GCTTGCGTAATGTTTCCCGTAACATGAAATCTGTTGCAAACGTACTGATTCTGGAAAATTCATTGGTACGCGCTACAGACAGACGGAGTGTGTTCTTAAAAAAGATGCCAGTCTATATGCCAAAAGGACTAGGTAATAAGTGGAAAGTTGTCGAGCAACCGGACTTAAAGGCGATAGTACTTGCCTATGCGCAACGTAAATGCACGGTGGCGCCGGTAATCGGCATCATCAAAAAGATACCGGGATTCCGGCAATTCTCTTTGCGCGGATTGAAAAATGTCGGCGGCGAGTTCAATTTCGTTGCACTGGCGAGGAATTTGAAGCGAATGTTTGTATTCGTAGGGTAAAAATTCAGGAAAACAGCACGAATTGCAATAAATGATGACCATTTTTAACGCGGAATACATATTTTTAGACTAAACAATATATTCCGTTAATAAAATTACGACTAAAATTTCACCGGCAAGTTTAAAAATCGGTGTTTTAACAATAAGACCGACAGGCTCCCAAGTTGGGCGACCGGATGCATACTTAATTCCTGTTATTCCAGAAAGTCATCCGATATCTAATTTTTTGAGCGAAACATTAATTTTCGCTTCGCTAAAGCAGACCCTCGGCTAGTACCGCTGACGAGACTAACCGGAACTTCAGAGTGGCTGATTCCACAAAAGTGATTACACCCTCTTTGTGTGATCATCTTGATGAAAAACACTTCGCTCAATCAAGATGACAACAAACTATGAAATCAAACTTCTAGATACAGGATATTTTTCCAGTATTTCCACAAGAGCATGATAATCAAGCAATTGAACATTGTTGAGTTTAGCCTGCTCCTTAGCGGAACCATTAAAGAACTGATTCGTTACTGCCACTTTTTGAAACACCACATCGGCGTGCCTCATCTCATAGGCCGCCGCGCCAGCAACCACTTCCTTGACAGCATCCCATCCTAGAGACTGCCCTTCAACGGATGAGCTTTTACACTGAATCAAGACTCCTTTATTTCCGTTAATCGCCACAACATCGATACCACCATCACCCGAACCTCCCATTTTATTGGTTTTGTAACCTAGCTTGCTCCATAGCACAGTACAAAAAATCTCAAAAGTACTTGGCATCATGGTGGCAATATCCGCTGGCGTTATGGGTGTCTTGTCAAAGGCAGTTCCCCCGCCAACATTCTCCAAATCACCAAAATCATTTCCCGACAAATCACCGACACCATTGAGCATATCGCCAGACAACCCACGCTTCCACTCCAACAAAGTATTAAGCTTTGCATCGAAGGTTATGAAATCCTCAGCCACTACTACTGGGCAATAAACAAAAACCTCCTTGGTCTGGCCAATTCGATAAGCACGATCAGTCGCTTGATCCTCTTTGGCTGGATTCCACGTGCGTGTGAAGTGTATGACATGATTGGCGGCCTGAATATTAAGGCCGAACCCTGCCGCTAACGGAGACAGGATAATCGCACCAAACCCTGATTTTTCCTGGAATACACGAATCTGTTTTTGACGGCTTACTGCGCTTTTATTGCTGGTTGAGGTATCACCATTGATGATGGCTGGCACGAAGTCGAATCGCTCTGAAATGGCTCGTTGTAGCAACCGCTGCACATCACGCAACTCGCAAAACAGAATCACCTTTTCGTTTTGTGCCTTTATTTTTCCCAACTCGGTCAGCAGCCATTTCATTTTCGGGGAGTTGTCTTCGATTTCCTTCAGCGGCATAGCCAGATTTGAATGTTGCCCAATCGGTTGTGGATCAGCGCAAAGACGGCGCAGATAAAATAGTAGTCCGAGATGATTCTTCAATCCGACAGCTTCGGCGGACTGCTTGCGGTGTTGTGCGATGGCGTTGGCATAATGGGTACGCTGCCGCTGAGAAAGTGGCAGATTGGTGCATGATTCAACGATAATTTTTCTCGGCAAATCCTTGGCGACATCAGACTTGAGGCGACGTAGAAGTTGAGGCTCAATAATAGATCTCAACTCTTCCACGCGCTGTTTCTGTTCCTCTGTCTCCGCTTCGATCGGCCTGCGATAGGTTGATCCAAATTCGTTGAGCGCCCCCAGCAGTCCAGGCTGAATGAAATCAAACAAGCACCAAAGATCAGCCAGACTATTTTCAACTGGTGTGCCAGTGCAAGCGATTTTGAATCTGACATTTTGTTTTTTAGCTGCCCTCGTCATCATCGCATTTGGATTCTTGATCTTCTGTGCTTCGTCGCATATCACCGCCGACCATTTCTGAGCTGCCAGTGTGAACTCCAAGTCGCGTAAAGTTTCGTATGTCGTTAGCACCACCTTAGCATTGCCTAACCAGTCGCGGCATAGCAATCTGATCCCAGCCAATCCATTATCTAAGCCTGCATTTGGCGTGCGTAACTTGGTCAAATCGGCTCCATATAGCGTCAGCAACGAAAATGTTTCAGGCAAGAAGAACTTCTTCATTTCTTCTTGCCAATTTTCCAAAAGCGATACGGGAGCAATAATCAAAAATGGATCTGCTTGGGGATTGTCTTCCAGACAGGCGGCAATGAAAGTTAATAACTGCACTGTCTTGCCCAGCCCCATATCATCGGCCAACAACGCGCCACGGCATTCTTGAGGAGATAGGCTCCACAGATGCTGTAACCATGCAACACCAGAAAGCTGATGTTCCTTCAGCGCAATACCCTCATTCATCGAGCGAGGCAACTTGGCTTGTTTTCCTGCTGGTAAGGCAAGCATTCCGCGCCGCTCTTCATAATCTACCTTTACGATATTGGGTTTTAGGATCAGCCCTTTGCGAGGCTTCTTCTCCCGCAAAGTCTTTGGAGACTTGCCTTTACCAATATCCTGTTTTGCCTTACCGATGATAGAAATCATTTGTTCCGCTTCGGCGACCGGAATGGGCTCCGGACAGCCAGGAAAGTCAAAACTCGACAACCCATCCGCTTTCGCTTTATCACACACCTGCTGAAATTTTTTTAATCCTTCGTCGGTGAGCGGTAAATCAACAGGGGCAGCACCCTCTTCAGGAACAAAGCTGAATCCACATATGATATTTTCTGGAAACCAGCTCGACTCATCATCCTTACGAGCAATGAACGCGGAATAATAAGGTTGCTCTTCGCCAATCCCCTCTATTTTTCCCTCAGCATAACGCGATAGATCAAACACCTCTGCGGCGCTAAACCACTGCTTCCTATGCAAATCACGCAATGCCGATTTCAGTAACGCAAGCTGATCAGGCGTGTCGCCCAGAATCTCCAGATCGTAGCCTTCCCAGAATATGCACTGTCCTCCTTGTGCTATTCGCGCCCTCAGCTTTTCGATGAAAGTCAGTAACTCATCCTCGCCAGTGAGAGGCAGTGTTTCACTATGTAATTCTCCAGCTATAGATTCTTCCACTAATAACGAGCATTCGACCGCAATGCCTCCTGCATCCCGTTCTATCTTGGCAGTGAAGCGAGCATAGGAAATGCCAGCATCCTCTCTTGCCTGCTCGAACTGCTCTGGATCAATCACTTTGGCAGCATCAGGTCCCAATGTCGCTATCGGATTTCGCAAAAATGCCTCTGCACGTTCGCCTGCTACGCGACGCCCCGGCATTCGTTTGATTTCACGCAAAACAGTCTGCGCCTCTGGCGAAAGAATCACATGAACCAAGCCAGCTCCATCTGGTATCTGGTAACGTTCCAGCACGGTATTGAAACTATCGAATCGTTCGATCCAGTTTTTGGGCTGCCCGTCGAATCCTGGGATAACCTCCACGGTCTTGCTGTCGCCAAACTGTGTTTTACGCAAAACAATATTTAACCGATCAGGGGTTAGCACGACCGTTTTTTGTAAGAAGTCTGAAAGATCGGCCTTTGCAGCCAAAGCATGTCGGCGGATGCTAGACCAAGCAAGTCGATTACTGTCTGCACTACGTTGTTCTTGTGGTCTTCTATGAAACTCACCCAGAACACTAACGGCCTGCCAAGATTCTTCGGTCAGCAGTATTTCACGCTTGCCGCACTTCAGCACAGCCCCCTTAATCTCTGTATTAGCTTGTATGGGCTTTTCATCAGAATCTATCCATCCGGCGAGCAGGATAGAGAAGCTGGTATCGGTCAGTCCGCCACGACTCTCCAGCTTCGGTCGCCACACCTCCAGCGGAGGCAAACCAAGCAATGCCAGACTATCTTGATAATCATCTATTTTCAGTAATTGATACAACGCACCCCAAGATAATCGCAACGTATCGCCGTTTTGTTCGGCAAAACCTTCCTCTGATAGCTGAGCCAGAAGGGCAACTTGCTCGCTAAAACTGTATGGGGCATCTTGCCAGTTATCTGGCATGGCCGAAAATATTACACCTGATTCGTGGTATTCAGCTCGAAGTGCGAATGGTACTGTTGAAGCAAGATTACTTTTATCTGCTGATTTGAAAGGCCAGACCATTCTTATTCCTTCCACCAGCCGCGCGCTGGCTTGTATTTAAAACCTAGAGATTCAAGCCATTGATCTTCCGTCGGATAGCGTGTTTGCAGAATATTCACCCAAAGGGCACCACCTTTATTACGACAATCCTCCGTTGGCAGCGAGATAAGATTTACCCGGTCCCAAAACGCTGCTTCATCAAAACCTCCATGGTGTGTTGGTGTTTGATCTCGGGGGAATTGATTCTGTTGAGTGATTATAGGTTGCGTCACTTGACAGCTCGAATGAGCAGTGCTTGGTATTGACCAGCTTTTTACCCCTCCGCGCATAATCGAATCGAAGGACCATTCCCAACTCCCTTGATGTGACAGCTTCTTTCCAATACCATTTTGGTTGTGAATTTTTAGACGGCGCTCTGAAATGGCCCTGCCTAATACAAACGGCATAGGTTCCGCAGAATAGAAAAAGCAGGCATTACCCGTCAATCCAAATTCGATTACCAGCTTATCGCCAATCCGCATCACAAAAGCATTGCTATCCTTATTTGTAACATTTGACATTTCAAGCCACTGACTCGCATCCGACCGATCTCTAACGGCTTTGTAACGTGGATCGTAGGCATCCTTCCCCCAAGAGTTCGTACCAAGAACAAACCACAGACCTTCAATTTGCGACTCATATTTCAACCAATAATTCAGTCGTCGCTGCACAGCCTTTCCATCCACACTGAGCAGCTCAAAAAAATCCGTGATTAACCGCTTGGTTATCCAACTGTTGATCATTTTACGAGCATCCACATCGGGCTGTTCGTCAGGCTTTCTGACCCAGGCATCCCATGCCGTCTGTTTCAACCAAGGGTTGCCAATAATAAACACAGCAGCATCCCTCATTGCCGGGTGTTCTGGCTTGCTGTCACAACGCGCATATCGACTGACCAGCACGGCGATCGCTCTACGTTTTAAAAGCTCAGAAACAACTATAGAGGTTTGGCCGTTGATAACATTTAACAGTTGATCAATGTGTGATTTGAATGGGGTGTCGCTCAAGCTAGCCGCCGATCTCATCTGTGAAAGGATCGTCTCTTCCATCATCCAAGAGTCTATGGGAATACCCAAACTTTGCTTCGCTTCTTCGAGATTTGAGTTGTCGCCCCGCAACAAATCTTCGCCATAACGGTCGCAAGGCTTGTTGGTCAGTAGGTTTTCATTTTTGGCTAATATTACAAACCATCCTGATTTTCGTAATTCGTCAGCCTTATTGTCCCATTGAAATAACGTTCTTTGACGCCACAGCCAGCCGCGCAGAATTTCCCAGCCGGTATGTGCAGCTTTTGAGGTCTGCTCATTATAGCGGGCGAAAGAAAAATAACTGCTCAACAAAGCCTGAAAGCATCTAAATCGCTTCCTTGATTCGCTTAAGTTATCAATATTAGCAAGAAGTTCATCACGCAACTGGTCATCACCCAGCACACACCAGCCATCTTTCATTGGCATTACCACTCCGTAGCAGACATATTTCAAGTCATGGAAGCTCACAACTTTGCGAGATTTACGGAATATAGCAACAACTTGTGCTATCGAGGCCCTGAGCGGTGCGGACGATATACCATTTAACTTCTGATTTATTTCTTGCAAATGCTTCACTGCCTGTGTACTTTCCCAACTGACTGAAACAGGCAACGCTTCACTAAAAATCCGCGCCAAAGAGGATCGAAGTTGGATCAGTTCGTTCATTGATCTGCACGCAGTTTCAATTGGCATCTTCCCAAATCTTGTTCTGAAAGAGCTGTAGTACTATTAAAATTAGCGTCATTTCGCTTAGAAGATTTTTCTTTTTCATCAAGAGCCCAGAATTCTAATTTAAGCTCTACACGCCGACTATCTTCATCCGTGCCTTTCAGAGCATTCGAGGAATATCCACCAACCATAAAAAGATTGCGGACTTGACGCTTCTGCTCGTCAGTCAATCTCATTTCCTCTAGTTGTTTGGGTTCTTCCATTAGTGCACATACCACGCTATGTGCACGTTTGAGACTTAAGTCGAGGTTATACAGGTAAGTACCATCTTTGCTTGTATAACCTTCAACAACAACCCGTCTAAATAATTTCCGTCCACAATTAGAATCTGCCAACCTCAAAACTTCAGGTGCAAATTCTCTCAAGCGACTCGCACTTTCGAATGGTAGTTCGTAGCTCCTTATACCAAAACGTGCCTTTTCTCCAAAATTAACGCTGCGATTTTCCACATCTACTTTTGCATCAGAATACTTCGCAGCATTGGTTTTAAAATCATCCATGCAAGCTTGAATTTCTTTGTCATGTCGACCATCACGACTGGAAACGGCGAACAAAGCTACAGTTACTGAAATTAAGAACAGTACCATCAGCGCCGTCATAAGGTCTGCAAATGAAATCCAAAAAGGCTTTTCTGCCTCGTCACGGGTGCGTTTCCTTGAGGGAAGCTTCAGTCCTATCACGACTTATCAACCTTTCCTGGCTGGCAGGTCATCAAGAGTATCACCAAGCTCCTGTATGCCGCTACGCAGCAACCCAACCGCCTGCGACAACTCCTGCTGGAACTGGCTGTTGCCTTTCTTCAAGGTATTCGATATTTCGTTGGCAAAACTCTGATGCGACTCTGTAAGCACCTTGTTTATGCTTTGAAGATAGGTGTCTGCCTGCTGTTGAGCCTGCCCAAGCTGATCAGCGGCAGCCTTGAGTTGACCAACGAGTTGAGTTGTCAATCCAGCTTCCTTTTTAGCTGTTTCCATTGTAAGCTTGACATCTGTCAGCATCGCGGCAAGAGCATCGCTGGTGCGCCGGTAGTCAGCAAACATCGCTTGAACGGATGTCGTCGCGGTGCTTAACGATTGCGAGGAAGCCTGTATCTTGCCGGTTGCCTCGGCTGACGCATTCATGGTTCCGGTTACACCTTGTCCAGCCTTGGCAAAATCATCCGCAGCTATCGCCAATATCTCCGCACCAGAATTCATTCGTTCAATAGAGCTGGTGGTCGTAGCAGTCAATGATGAAACACTGGTCTGCAAATCGCCACTCGTTTTTACTAATTGGGCGATAAGCGTTTCCACCGATCCGGAAAGATGAGTTACTGCCTGATTTTGTGTTTCAGTATTTTTTCCTGACTGCTCTTGAATCTGACCGATTATATTCGCTACATTTTTACCCAACTCACTCAGTGTTTCCTGCAATTTTTGCGCAGAGTCCGATTGTGACTGATTGATCGATTCTCGAATCTTGGCGACAAATTCACCCATCTCCTGATTCATTATGCCTTGGCGAACTTCCATTGATGTAATGGCATTAGTTAATTGTTCAGCCATAGCTCCAGCAGAATTTCTGCCTGCATCATCCATTTTTGATGCCAGTTGATCAAAACGACTAGCTGTTGCCTGCATCGCTTGTGCGGTTTGCCCCAGTAACTCACTCATGCCGTGCAACTGTCCGCCGAACATTTTTTCCATACGTTCTGAAAAATTAGCTAACACTTCCGTCAACATATGGTCGATTGCACCGCCTTGGCTCTTACCTAAGCCTTCTACAGCTTGTGAAATTCGCTCCATTGGTTCTTGCATATTATCCGCGAAAGTTTGCCCGATCCCAGAAGACATTTCCCTGATTTGTCTTTCGGTCAATTCGGTTAATATTTCTTTCAGATCTGTCACCAGTGCATCTTTGAGCTGAATAGACTGTGTTGCTGATGTTTCTGATGCCTCCACCAGTCTGGCCAAATATTCTTCACCGGCACCAGCATTAAAAAAACTGTCAATAATTTGGCAAAGTTTTTCGACCTGCCTATAACGCAAGGTTAATTCTCGATTTGTCCACCAGGTACATAGCATAGCCAAGGTAATGGCAATAGCTGAAACAACAAATGCATGACTAACCGAACCAATTAATTTACCAAGAGACTCTTGAACCTTAGTTGGATTGATGTCAAAACTCTGTAATCCGAATATCAATCCGGAAAATGTTCCTATAATCCCTAAACCAGTAAGAATTCCGGGTAGATGTTTGTAAAATGCAGTCTTTAGGGGTGTTTCTATTAATGCCTGCTCTGAAAAAAACACTTCGGCCATTGCTGTTGCTCGGTAACGAGTGATTCTCAACTGCCCTCCATCATCATGTTTTTGTGGGTGCAGTGTTTCAGCATATTCGCGCCATAAATGCTTAAGTTCATCTGTGATCATCACCGCACGGATTTCATCAAGATCAACAATTGGATTTAAGCCCAGCCGTTGCTTAATTTCGCTCATTTTCAGAATCGCTATATCAAGCTCATTGTGCAAACGTCTCGATGGGGAGAAGAATTGTCGAAAAAAAACTGCAGAAGCAACTAGTAGAATTCCTACAATAAACCACGGAAGATATTGCAAAATATCCATAAAACTCATATCGTATCCATCCTATTCAAAAAAGCTATTTAGATTTTACTAACTATTCTAGGTTTGAATGTATTCACACAGTGTGTGTGATTCCAACACGCTACCATGTCAATACCCTACGCAGAAGCCTAAATAATAATGTGGCATCACCGCGGCTTCTCATTCAAAATCGGACAGCATTTATTCTGCAATACCCCACCGCTAATGACTCCCGTTCACTCGCATCTTGTGAAGTGAGCCTCTAGCTACCGCTACGGTAATGCGCTGTTCTCGCACCATCTCCGAGATCAACCAAATTGTGCCCTTGACCTCAATTAGCTCTGTTTCAGCGGCTTGTCTAAGCGCAGCATCACCTGTCAGCAGCGGACATTTTTCAACCTCGGCCAAGGCAAGCGCGAACAAGTCGTTGCGTCCAGGCCTTACATACGTTTGGCTGAGAGACTGGACGCGCTCGACACTTTTAGACGACAAACTGCGAATCTGCAATCCCATATCCAGCAGGTGAGCGTGCTGACCTTCCAGTTCCTCGTAGTACAGGATATCCGGCACTGCGAACTGGTAGGCAAGACTGAACATCGGCGCTACAAGATCGCCCATCTCAACGTCCATCAGGATGTTGGCATCACTGATTAGCAACAGCACGATTCAGTTCCTCGACACATTCCATCGAGCGAACACGACGAAACTGTTGCAATGGCATGCTCATCATTTCGGCAGCCTTCGACTCACCGATGTATTCCTCGGCTAGCGCGTGAAACACCAACTGCTCGAAAATATGCGCCTTTTCAGTCGGATATTCGGGCCCAGGTTCTTTCCGGTACCACCCCTTGAAGCGGAATAACTTTGCTTGTTCCTCGCGATAGCCTGTCGAGATGATACCAAGATCGCGGGCGCGATACAGAATCCCGGCCATCGACAAGCCAAACTCTTCCTTCAGCAGACCTAGCTCCTTAAGCTCGATAGCGTTGCGATGTTGCCCGAGTTCTTGTAACACCGAGGCGCGCGGAAATAAAAATGCTCCGGCAAAACGGTTGCAGGCCATCTCTTCGTCGTGATCATCGAGAAGACGATTTTCGAGCATGAGATGCCCTAATTCATGCGCCAGAGTGAAACGCTGACGATCTCCTGGCCAGTGTCGTCCGACGACCACGATGGGCATGCCGCTGACGCGTGCAGCTAGACCGTCAAATTTATTCTCGGCATCGGCCTCGATCATGAATACTCTGATGCCATTAGTTTCCAGCACGTCAATCAGGTCGGGGATTGGGTCAAGGCCTAGATTCCATGCCGCACGAACACTGTCGGCAACTTCTTCAATCTGATCAAATTCCGTAACGGGCTTGATCAATCCAACAACTGTAGCAAAAAGCTTTACAGGCGACTGCGGGAAAAGCTTTTCCAGCTCAACACGACGTTCGATCTGATCAATCACTTCATGAGTAATTGCATCCAGACGTTTTTTAGGTAGTGAGCTGCGCTTGCGGTACTCTATGCCATCAAGAGCGACCTGCTCAGGGCGGAAAAAATATTCGGTACGCACATTAAGCGCACGCGACAATCCGATCAGTATGTCGCTTGATGGCATGGCAACACCATCTTCATATTTTTTGATAGAAGCATGTGATATCCCAACGCGCGCGCCCAGATCCCGCATAGATAAGCCAGCGGCCTTACGAGCTCGATGAAGTCGGGTATTAAACATAGCTTTCCTCTCGTACCCAAGCGGGCTATTTGCGATGGTTTACAAAAATACATTTATTTTTAAATATTGTAAACCATCGTTGGTGTAAGTTCAAGATTTTATTAAAGTCTGTGACCCGAAATAGTATGTATAAATGTAGCTGCAAGCTCCGCAGCCTCACGCCATTGGTCCTTAAAACAGTAGTTCAAGCCACAGAGTTCACAGAGAACGCAGAGAATGACTGGGAATTCCTACTTTTTACTAAATCACCCAATCGGTGATTGGAAAATTTATAGTAACCATATGTTTTTACTCGGTGATCTCGGGGCTCTCTGTGGCTAAATGCTTTTTCTAGGTTGATGATGACTCGTGGACTTCGGCTTCTTATTTAGCAATACAAGCGGTTTCACCTGTCGTAGATACTTACCTCAGTGCAGGACAAAACACTTCGGGTGCTGCGGAATTCGTAAATAGCACCACTTGGCAATCTGGCTATGAGGGGATTGGGGGGCGCGGTTGGACTGTATAATACTCCGGTTGCCGCAGTTCCCGAACCTGAAACTGAAGTCATGCTGTTGGCTGGCCTGGGCTTGATGGGGTTCATGGTTCGTAGGAAAAAATTAGATTAAATTTTCTTCATATTGAGCCACCGTGGATTAACTTCCTTTGTGGCTTTTTGTTTTTCAGGATAGATATTTTCCACTCAAGTCAGCGTCCGGTAATGGCACACAGCCGCGATGCGCAGATCAAAAATCATCGCCATAAAGCAGCTGTTCATATTACCCGACATTAGGAATTATTTTTCTTTCGATCCTCAATCTTTTTGCGGACGCGTTCAATTTCAAGTCGCATGGCTTCCGGTGTGCCCCATTTGGGTTTTTCGGTCAGTTTGCGTTGTCTGATCAATTCCAGTTCATCGTGTCTGTGGGGCGGGTCAGGTCTCACAGTCCAACATTCATGCAGGTTCAATTTAAAAAGCAGGTGCAAGGCTCAAGATGCAAGGTTCAAACGAGGCAAAAGGGATCTCCTGCTTTTCGCCGGAGACCTGCCTCTTAAATAGACATACCGGCTCAGGTTAGCTGAATGATCTGGTTGAGCCGCTCGCATACCTGCATGAAATTTACATCATCCAGTTTTCCCAGCGGATGGGGATTCGCGCCGCGCAATCGCCAGTCGAACGACTTCGGCTGGTGGCAGAGCACATAACTGGTTTTGCCAACTTTGCGGCCTGTGGCATTTCCGGTCGCTACCGCAAACGGATTGTCCGCGTTGTATTCGGCGGTCGTCATCGGCAGGCCGATGAGCAGCGAAGTTTTATCGTTAAAAGCGCGCGGGGACAGTACCAGGAAGGGATGGACGTCTCGCATTTCCTTACCGACCTGCGGGTTGCAATCGATCCAGATGATTTCCTGACGATCAGGCACCCAGGCAGCTTTTACCATTTCTCAGCACCCACGCTCGCCGACGTTTGCATCGTTTCGCCGCCATGCCGTGCCGGATCAAAAGCCGCCAGGCGCTGTTCCAGTGTCAGCGGCACGTCCTGTACGGGCGCAATGGTGATCAATCCTTCCGCAACCGAGATACGGACGCGCTGATGCACATGCAGATGAGCTTCGCGCGCAATCGCGGCAGGCAGGCGAACGCCCAGATTGTTGCCCCATTGTTTTATATCCAGCATTACTTCCGTCATGACAGTTCTCCAGCGAGACGTTTAGACGTAAGTATAAACATCGACATTCAATAAAGCAATGTTCGCTTTTCATTTATCAACAGCACAAAAACCTTAAATCGCGAAAAACAGCAGGCTGGCGGCTTGGGCGGCCTGTTGTGCGCCGGCATCGTCAGGCGCTGCCAGGTCGATAATGATGGAAGGATACGCGGGCAGAGTGTGTCTGACGAAGATAACTGCGGACGACAGCTTTATTGCGGGAACCAGTCTCTAAAGTTCTGGCCCGTGTTGGTCGGCAATTGGCGCACACCGGCTCATCGTCACCGTCTGCTTTATGCCGTCTGTTTATATAACCGCAGGTAGAATTCAAGTGGGATAATAAACTTTCGCCGTGCATTATGCGTCGGATATGCTTTGGGCGCTATTGGAATTCTTAGTGCGGCTCTGGGGATTTTGGTTTGAGATGAAATCACATGGATGATGCAACCAGGCGAATTTTGCTCGCATCCATAAAAATAGGCAGGGATGCAATCAAACGTTTAAACGCCAGTTTTAGCAGTGCCACCCCTTTAGCATCCGGCAAGCAAAGTCAAAATTGATTATAAGAATAGTTTTTTAGTGCCTGTTTAACTCCAGTTAAATGGAAAGTTCGTGCGACATAAAGCCAGCTGAATAGCTATTCGTCAATTTTCATTTGGCCGGCGTAGCCAATGCGTTCAAAACATGATCGCCAAATGCGCGCACCTTGGCAGAATACCTGCGTTCTGCCGGACTGACCAGATGAACAGGTATAGGCGCTACTTGCCAGTCGGACATTAGCACCAGCACATCGCCACTTGCCAGCAAATCCGACAATAACCAGTCCGGCAGGTAGCCTATGCCCATCCCGTCAAGGATAGCCGCGCGCAATACCTCCGAGTTATTGGACTGTAGCGGCCCCTGTACCCGCACTGTAACGACTGAGCCGTCTGCGGTGCGAAACTCCCATTGATTACGCGGCAGCAATCCGGTGTAAACAAGACAGGCGTGATCCATCAGATCTTGCGGAATACGCGGCCAGGGCTGCTTGCCGTCCAGCTTCGCCAGATATTTTTTGCCTGCGACCAGCAGTCGCTGCGAGGTGGCAACTCGCCGGGCTATCAGTGCGCTGTCCGCCAGCGGGCCTATGCGCACGGCCACGTCAATACCGTGTTCCACCAGGTCTACCAGGCCTTCGTCGAGCTTGAGATCCAGCCGCACATCCGGATGCTTTTGCATGAACGACTGCACCAGCGGCAACAGTATGCGCAGCCCGTAGCCTACGGAACTTGCCACACGCAATGATCCTGACAAACTGTGCTCGCCGTGCCGAAGGAGCGCTTCCGCCTCATCTATTTCCCCCACCAGGCGTCGCGCCTCCTCAAAATATCGCAGCCCGTCGTCCGTCGGATTGAGTGTGCGAGTGGTGCGTGCCAGCAAGCGCACGCCAAGATATTTCTCCAGTGCAGCCACTTGTTTGCTTATCGCACTCTGAGTACTTGCCAACTCGCGCGCGACAGCTGAAAAGCTTCCTGTTTCCACGACCCGAATAAAGGTCTGCATTGCTTGCAAACGATCCATTTAACGCTCCATTAATTCCCGAATGGAATAGATAATAGTCATTTTTACCGTCTTCCGCAAAATTGGCTAGTGCCACACAATACACACCTGAATAATTTAAAGGAACATTCCATGACGACCAAAAAACCCACTGTCTTGATCACAGGCGCGCTGACAGGCATAGGCCGGGCAACCGCGCTGGCCTTTGCCGCAGAAGGCTATCAAGTTGTCGTATCAGGTCGCAGGAAGCAAGCGGGCGAGGAGCTGGCTGACGAGTTGCGTCTGGCGGGTACTGAGAGCGAATTCGTACTCGCCGATGTCACCGACGAAGCGCAGGTGCAAAATCTGATAAAGAAAACGCTGACTCGCTTTGGCCGCATCGACGTTGCGGTAAATAACGCGGGCACCGAGGGCGAACTGGGCCCCGTCACAGGTCAGACTATTGCCAACTACCGCGCTACCTTCGACACCAATGTGCTGGGTGTATTGCTAAGCATGAAATATCAACTCTCAGCCATGCAAAGTCAGGGCAGCGGTTCTATCATTAATTTGTCGTCTATCGCGGGCCAGATCGGCATGGCGGGCGCTTCGGTGTATGTGGCCAGCAAACATGCCGTGGAAGGTTTGACCAAAACAGCGGCACTGGAAGTGGCCTCTTTGGGTATTCGTGTGAATGCTGTAGCGCCAGGACCGGTGGACACCCCCATGCTCGACCGCTTCACGGGTGGCAATGCAGAGGCCCGAGCCGGTATGCTGGCCATGATGCCCGCCAAGCGGAGCGCAGAGCCGGAAGAAATTGCCCAGACCATCGTGTTTCTCGGTTCCAACAAGGCACGCTATATCACGGGCCAGAGCATTGCCGTGGATGGCGGCTACACCGCACAGTAGTTATTCCTTAACCCGAAATTGTTTAACCCGTTAAAATCAATAAGGATACACCATGAAAACCGTCAGCGTGCCCAGTTATGAAAGTGTTACACCTGCCAACCAGAGCCTGTTTGACAAGCTGAAAAATATGCTGGGCTTCGTGCCTAATCTGTACGCCACCTTCGCCCATTCGGAGACGGCGTTAAGCACTTATCTCACTTTGCAAAACGCGAACAGCAGTTTGTCCGGCAAAGCACGTGAAGTCATCAATCTGGCCGTCAGCGAAGTCAATCAGTGTGTTTACTGCCTGGCCGCGCACACCGCCGTCGGGCAAATGGTCGGCTTTACTGAAGCACAGATTCTGGATATTCGTGCGGGTACAGCACCGTTTGATGCGCGTCTGGATGCGCTGGCACGCTTCGCTCGGGACGTGACGCTGCATCGCGGTCATGTCGGCAATACCGCACTGCAAGACTTTTTCGCTGCGGGTTGGACCGAGGGCAATCTGGTCGATGTGATGCTTGTGATCGGTGACAAGACCACTGCCAACTACCTGCACAGCACCACGCGGATTCCGGTTGATTTTCCGCCCGCTGTGACGCTGAGTGACGCTGGTAAAACTGCCTGCTCTGAATAAAAATAGCTGTAATCCGGTCGGTATTTTTCTGTGCTTTTTTTGATCGAATTGATTACGCAAAAATAAAAATGATTGCGTAATATTTTCAGCTCTAAAGGATGGCTTCTTCAAAAGATACTTAAAATTCACCGTTAATACAAGTAAATAAATGACCAATATGTATTCTTATGAACCGAAGAA
>CAIWRI010000053.1 GCA_903915035.1 uncultured Nitrosomonadales bacterium
GTTCCATGACGGTGTGCGAAGATGGCAGTCAGATTATTCAGGCCGGGAAGCAGGATAAACGCATCATGCCGCTGGGCGCATTTCTCCGCAAGACATCGCTGGATGAATTGCCGCAATTTATCAATGTGTTGCAAGGCAGGATGAGTGTGGTGGGGCCCCGACCTCATGCGGTAGCTCATAATGAATTGTATCGAACACAGATCAAGGGTTACATGATCCGGCATAAGGTTAAACCGGGCATTACCGGATGGGCGCAAGTGAACGGTTTACGCGGTGAAACGGATACACTGCAGAAGATGAAAGACAGAATTGACTTTGATTTGGATTATTTGCGAAACTGGTCTTTACAGCTTGATTTGCATATTGTCATGAAAACTGTTCTGGTCATATTCAAGGGTAGCAATGCCTATTAGGCTCGAACAGTAAATCACTCCCGCGTGTATCATTGCATTACCGGCAGGAAATTTTTTGCCATTATCGTTAGTTCAGCCCATTGGGACTATATGTAACTGTTAAGACCGACGCTATAACTTACCGCAGAGGGTGTTAAGTTATAATGAGAAATTCAGCCAGGTTTTTTATTCACGGGCATATTAATAAATGCCGCGTTTGAATTGTAGGCTGTTGCAACTGATGTTCAAACGATGGCGTGATACCATAGTTCGACTGTAGATATATTTCAGCTTGTTTATCAGCATAGCCGTTAGTCTATGCGTTTAATTGCTTTCTTGCATGCCGTGAATCAACCACAAAACTACTACTGGCGCATTGCCGGCTTCTATTTTTTCTACTATGCCTTCATCGGGATGTTCGCACCCTACTGGAGCTTGTATTTGCAATCCATTCACTTTAGCGTGGTCGAAATCGGCGTGCTGATGTCGGTGCAACCGGTGATGCGCATGCTCGCGCCCAATCTTTGGGGGTGGCTGGCAGATCATACCGGCAAGCGACTGCAGGTGATCCAGATGGCCGCAACCCTGAGTGCCTTTTTTTATCTGGGGGTATTTGCAACGACCAGTTTCTGGGGTATGTTGCTGGTGCTGGCGCTGATGAGTTTCTTCTGGAGTGCCTCAATGCCGCTGGTGGAAGCAACTACGCTGAATTATCTCGGCTCACAGACGGCGCGTTACGGGCGACTGCGTTCCTGGGGGTCAATAGGCTTTATCATCTCTGTGGTCGGCTTAGGGTATGCGTTCGATTATGTCGCCATCTCCTGGTTGCTGTGGGCCGGTTTGCTCAGTGAACTGGGTATCCTGATTTTTTCCAGGCAGTTACCGCATAGCAAAGTTGTTCCTCATCACACCGATGTGCAGTCCGTCAGACAAATTTTATTAAAACCCCCTGTGCTGCTGCTGTTTGCCGCCTGCTTTCTGATGGCTGCCGCACACGGCCCTTATTACACCTTTTTTTCGATCTATCTGGTTAAACACGGTTATGCCAAAAGCGCGGTGGGGCAGTTGTGGGCACTGGGCGTGATTTGTGAGATTGCCGTGTTTTTTTTGATGCAAAAATTAACGCAACGCTACAGTTTTACTCGCATTCTGACCGCAAGTTTCGCCCTTGCCGTACTGCGCTTCATGCTGATTGGCTGGGGAGTCGACTATCTGTTCTTGCTTCTTATCGCGCAGGTGCTGCATGCAGCGACCTTTGGCGCTTATCATGCTGCCTCGTTAGGATTGGTGCACGAGACTTTCAAAGGGCGTCATCAGGCCAAGGGGCAGGCAATATTCGGCAGTCTGAGTTATGGTGCCGGCGGCATGTTAGGTGGCCTGATCAGCGGCCCCGTCTGGCAATATTATGGCGCGAGCTGCTTGTATACCTGTAGTGCGGGTATGGCGCTGTCAGGCTGGCTGTTGATGAAATGGCGCAGCACATTGCTTTAAAAAACAGCTGCAAGGGGAAGGCAGGTACAAGATACAAGCCCGGTGTCAGTCGAGCGGGTGCGCAAATGCAAAGCGGCATGCGAAATCCCCGTTTTTCTTGTCCCTTGCACCTTGAATCTGATGTCAAAAGCTGTCAATTACCATCTGTTGTGTCATAATCGAACGCTCTATAATCGGCTATAGGTCAGGCGAAACAAAATGAGCGCACAAACTCTTTACGACAAACTCTGGAACTCTCATCTGGTCAGACAGGATGCGGATGGCACGGCACTGATTTACATTGACCGTCAGCTGGTGCATGAAGTGACCAGTCCGCAAGCTTTTGAAGGATTGAGGCTGGCGCACAGGCAACCGTGGCGTATCGCCTCGATGCTGGCCGTGCCGGATCATAACGTACCGACCATCAATCGCGCGGCAGGTATTATTGACCCGGTTTCCCGTATTCAGGTTGAAACACTGGACGCGAATTGTGATGAATTTGGTATTACCGAATTCAAAATGGGTGATATACGTCAGGGTGTGGTACATGTGATGGGACCTGAGCAGGGCGCAACCCTGCCGGGCATGACGGTCGTGTGCGGTGACTCCCACACCAGTACGCATGGCGCTTTTGCCGCACTGGCACACGGCATTGGCACTTCTGAAGTAGAGCACGTGATGGCGACCCAGTGTCTGGTGGCCAAAAAATCAAGCGCCATGGAAGTCCGCATCGACGGTGTCCCCGGGACAGGTGTGTGCGCAAAGGACATCGCGCTGGCAGTGATCGGCCTGATCGGCACAGCAGGGGGCACAGGTTTTGCGATCGAATTTACCGGTAGTGCTGTGCGTGCCTTGAGCATGGAAGGCCGCATGACTTTGTGCAATATGACGATCGAAGCGGGTGCGAGGGCTGGCATGATTGCGGCGGATGAAACGACTTTTGCCTACCTCAAGGGCCGTCCCTTTGCCCCTCAAGGCAAACAGTGGGATCAGGCGGTCAGTCAATGGCGCGATTTGCATAGCGATGAAGGTGCTGTATTTGATGTGACGGTTTTGCTGGATGCGGCAAGCGTGCGTCCGCAAGTCACCTGGGGGACTTCACCTGAAATGGTGGTGCCTGTTGACGGCTGCGTGCCTGATCCTGCCAGCTTAAGCCCGGATAAGCAGGAAGGCGCAGTGCGTGCGCTGGCCTATATGGGATTGACTGCAAATACCCTGATCACCGACATTGCCATAGATAAGGTGTTTATCGGCTCCTGCACGAACGGGCGTATCGAAGACATGCGCGCGGCAGCGGCGGTGGCGCGTGGCAAAAAAGTTGCTGCGAATGTCATGCTAGCCCTCGTGGTGCCAGGTTCCGGTCTGGTGAAGTTGCAAGCTGAGCAGGAGGGGCTGGACAAGATATTTATTGAAGCGGGTTTTGAGTGGCGCGATCCGGGTTGCTCGATGTGTCTGGCGATGAATGACGATAAACTGGCTGCCGGTGAGCGTTGCGCATCGACCTCCAATCGCAACTTCGAAGGCCGTCAGGGGCAGGGGGGGCGCACCCATCTGGTCAGTCCGCAGATGGCGGCGGCGGCCGCGATTGCCGGTCATTTTGTTGATGTCAGCAAATTGTAAGGGGAGTGATGATGAAAGCAATATTGATTTTGGTAGCACTGGTGCTGACAGGCTGTAATACAGTACAAGGGATAGGTAAGGATATCAAGCAGGGTGGACAAGCCATAGAACAGGCGGGACATAAATGAACAAGTTTACAAGACTTAATGGCTTGGTTTTGCCGCTGGATCGTGCCAATGTGGACACTGACGCCATTATTCCGAAGCAGTTTCTCAAATCCATCAAGCGTTCAGGATTCGGGCCGAATGCCTTCGATGAATGGCGTTATCTGGATCACGGCGAGCCGGGTATGGATAATTCCAAAAGAACGATCAATCCTGACTTCGTCTTGAATCTGCCGCGTTATCAAGGCGCGCAGATTTTGCTGGCACGGGAGAATTTCGGTTGTGGATCGTCACGTGAACATGCGCCCTGGGCACTGGAAGATTATGGCTTTCGCGTGATTATCGCGCCCAGCTTTGCCGATATTTTCTACAACAACTGTTTCAAGAACGGTTTGTTGCCAATCAGGCTGGCTGCTGACACCGTGGATGCCTTGTTCAAGGCTGAAGCCGCAAATGACAGCTTTAAACTCGATATTGATTTGCAGGCGCAGACTATTACTTTGCCTGACGGTGTGGTGTATCCGTTTGAGGTGGATGCTTTTCGCAAACATTGCTTGTTGAACGGGCTGGACGATATTGGCCTGACTTTGCAATATGTCGATGAAATTGCAAAATTTGAGGCTGGACATCACGCGGCGCATCCCTGGCTGTAGGATGGTAAGTGGTAAGTGGTAAGTGGTAAGTGGGGAGAAGCAAGTGGGGAGTGGTAAGTGGGTGGGGTGGTTTTTCCACTGACGACTCACCACTCACTATATTTGAGAATTTATCAGGATATTAAAATGAAAATTGCAGTTTTGCCGGGTGATGGCATTGGAACCGAGATCGTGGCACAAGCTGCGAAAGTTTTGCAAGCATTGCGTACTGATGGTTTGGCCATTGAGCTTGAATACGCAGCGCTCGGCGGTGCCGGCTATGATGCCGCAGGTGATCCGTTCCCCGCTGCGACCGAAAAGCTGGTCACGCAGGCGGATGCGGTTTTGCTAGGCGCGGTAGGGGGTTATCAATATGACACCTTGCCGCGTGCGATGCGACCCGAGCAGGGTTTGTTGCGCATACGCAAATCACTGGGTTTGTTCGCCAATTTGCGTCCGGCGCAGGTCTACCCCGAACTGGTGAATGCGTCCAGCCTGAAGCCTGAGCTGGTATCCGGCCTGGATATATTGATTTTACGTGAATTGACTGGCGATATATACTTTGGCCAGCCGCGCGGCATCAGAGTGCTGGAAAATGGTGAACGTCAGGGATTTGATACCATGCATTACAGCGAGTCAGAAATTCGCCGCATTGCGCATGTTGGTTTCAAGAGTGCAATGAAACGCAGTAAAAGGTTGTGTTCGGTGGATAAAGCCAATGTGCTCGACACCAGCATGTTCTGGCGCGAGATTGTCAGCGACCTCGCCAGCGAATATCCTGAAGTTGAGTTGTCTCATATGTATGTCGATAATGCGGCGATGCAACTGGTGCGTGCGCCGAAACAGTTTGATGTGATACTGACCGGCAATATTTTCGGGGATATTCTGTCCGATGAGGCCTCCATGCTGACAGGTTCAATCGGCATGCTGCCATCGGCGTCTCTCGATGAGAACAATAAGGGCCTGTATGAACCCAGTCACGGTTCTGCACCGGATATCGCAGGAAAAGATCTGGCCAATCCGCTGGCGACGATTTTGTCCGTGGCGATGATGATGCGTTACACTTTCGCAAGGGAAGATGTGGCATTGCGCATTGAAGGTGCGGTGCGTCGCGTGCTGCAGCAGGGCTTGCGCACCGGCGATATTTTTGAAGCCGGCATGCAAAAGATTGGCTGTACCGCGATGGGCGATGCGGTGGTTGCTGCGTTGTAAGTATGATTAACCGAGTTTGAACGAATTCAGTAAGGAAAGCAATCATGGGCAAGCAATACGATGTGTGTATTTTGGGTGCAACTGGCGCTGTGGGTGAGGCGATGTTGGCGATACTGGAAGAGCGTAAATTTCCGGTGCGAAATCTTTATTTGCTGGCTTCAAGCCGTTCGGCAGGTTCAGAGCTCACGTTCCGGGGCGAGGAATATACTGTGCTGGATGTAGAAGGCTTTGATTTTTCTAAAACCCAGATTGGTTTGTTCTCAGCCGGCGGCAGTGTCTCGGAAAAATATGCGCCGATTGCGGCAGAAGCCGGTTGTGTGGTGATCGACAATACGGCACATTTTCGCTACGACGACGATATTCCGCTGGTGGTGCCGGAAGTTAATCCGCACGCCATTGCACAATATAAAAAGCGCGGTATCATCGCTAATCCCAATTGTTCAACCATTCAGATGCTGGTTGCACTGAAACCGATCAAGGATGCCGTGGGTCTTGCCCGTATCAATGTGGCGACCTATCAGGCCGTGTCGGGTACAGGCAAGGAAGCGATTGACGAGCTGGCCGCACAAACCCGTGCGCTGTTCAGTTCACAGGATGTGGAAGTGGCTGTTTATCCTAAGCGTATCGCGTTTAATGTATTGCCGCAGATTGATGTCTTCATGGAAAACGGCTATACCAAGGAAGAAATGAAAATGGTCTGGGAAACACAGAAGATCATGGAAGACGACAGCATTATGGTGAATCCGACCGCAGTGCGCGTGCCCGTTTTTTATGGTCATTCTGAAGCGCTGCATATCGAAACCAAAAAGAAAATCACGGCTGCTGAGGCGCGTGCCCTGCTGGAAAAAGCGCCTGGCGTGATTGTCATGGATGAACGTGTTGTCGGTGGCTGGCCAACGGCGGTTGATGCGGCCGGTACCGATGCTACCTATGTCGGACGCATCCGTGAAGACTTGTCGCATCCTATGGGGCTGGATATGTGGGTGGTGAGTGATAACGTACGCAAGGGCGCGGCTTTGAACAGCGTACAAATCGCAGAGATTTTGATTGCCGAATACCTGAATTAGTTGCCAGTTAGCTGAATTTAATTTATCCGGGGGGGTAAATCATCCCCCCTTAGTTATTATTCAATCAAGCGAGGCCCAGCCGTGCGAAAACTATTGATGCGCCGAATAGACATATCCAGGACTGAAGATTCAAGGTGTGCCCCGCTTGCAGGGTCCGCCTCGAATCGTAGCAAGTTGATCTTGCGGGCAATCGGTGTGACAGTCGCGATGACGGTGAGTCTTTGCAGTCATGCAGCGAGCTTGGGTGCAATCAATGTCGTTTCTGCTTTGGGGCAACCCTTAAAAGCAGAAATCGAGCTGAGTGATGTGCGGCCTGAAGATGAACTCGTGGCGCATATTGCCTCCCCGGAGGCATATAAAGCGGGGGGCTTAACTTATCCATCCGGTGTTCAATATCTCATTGATATTGCAAGTAGAGCAAATGGCGAGCCGTATCTGCAGATATCCAGTGACCATGATATTACCGAGTCTTTTGTCAGCTTGCTGGTTGAATTGTCGTGGCCGTCCGGCAGATTAACGCGTGAATACAGTTTTTTGCTTGATCCTCCGGGCTATGTCGCAACACAAGCTGACGCTGCAGAGGCACAAATTAATGCGCCTGTAATGCCCGGGAATAAATTAGAAAATCCGCCGCTCACTCAATCCGCCAGTGCCATTGAAATACACACCATTCCGGCTGAATATGTGGAAGAATCAGCCGCGCCAAAGCAGGCGAGCATTGATAAATCTGAACAAGCGACTACCCGTATTGTAAAATCTGGCGATGTCCTGCAAAAAATTGCTGCAGAAAGCAAGCCGGTAGACGTGAGTTTGCAGCGCATGCTGGTTGCCTTATATCGCGCCAATGCCGATCGCTTTAATGGTCAAAACATGAATCGTATCAAGGCAGGGGAAATTCTGCGCATGCCGGACAGTGAAGAAATCGACAAGGTGACACAGACGGAAGCTGTTGCAGATATTCAGGCTCATGAGGCGGACTGGAACGTCTATCGAAAAAAGCTGGCAGATGCTGCCTCTGTGCATCACGAGATTGAAACAAACAGGCAAGTTGCAACCGGAAAAATCACTGCGCCGGTAGCAGATACCCCCCCCGTTGCAAATGAGTCGCCCGGAGAAGTATTGCGCTTATCCAGGGGAAGCGCTCCCGGCAGCCCGTTAATCGGGCGATCGGTGAAAAAAAATGCAGACGCAGAGGATGTGATTGTAAAAGCCAAGGCGGTTGAAGAAGAAAAGATGCGTGTAGTCTTGCTGAAAAAAAATATGGAGGATATGCAACGGCTGCTAAAGCTTAAATCAGAAGATGCTGCTTTAATTGCCTCCGCCGAGAAAAGTGCAAGCAGCGTACCGGCCAGCGGGGTCGCAGTAATTCCTGTGGCAGCAACCGTCAAGCCCGCGGTTCAAGCATCTGTATCGTGGACGGCTCAGTTGAAATCCTATTTGTTGCCGGGCGCGGCAGTGCTGCTGGGCGGTTCAGGTTTCGCATTTATCCGTCGCAAGACGGCAAAAGTCAAGCAAACTTCCGTGGCAGCAAGTAATACAACTGTTGTTGAGCCACCCGAATTAACCCCTGTTGAATCATCAATGGGCGAATTGACTACGCCACCCGCTAAGCAAGTCATTGTTCACGAGAATGAGGTTGATCCTGTCAGCGAAGCGAAATTATTGCTGAGCTTTGGACAGGCTGACGCTTTGGCACAAACATTATCGCCCGTCCAGGCGCAAAACAGTCAATCGACTGAAGCCGAAACAGCGCCAGACAAGCTGGCTGTCGATTTAACGGAGCCGGCTGAAAAGACAGCTCGGCTCCTGCCTGATCAAACTGTCGGCGTAACTGTTACTGAAACTGTTGAAGCCGCTCCTCTATCCTCAGGTGAGTCCGCTATTCTGAATGCTGCTGCAAAGAAGGAGCCAGTGCTGCCCGGCCCGGATGATTTAATTTTTGCTGTAAGTGGAACGGATCAGCCCAAAGTCGATTCTTCCGTTCAAAAACCGCTTGAAAAAGTTACAGGGATGGAACATATAGGGGACTTTTTGCCGGATGACATTAAAGCCAAACAATCTTCTCCTGTCATCAGTTTGGCAGATACCAAGCGGGATATGGCTGAGGTTCATACGCCGGCAGATAAAGAAGTTATAGCCGAAAAGAGTGATCAGTGGCATGAAGTTGCAACCAAGCTGAATTTGGCCAAGGCTTATCAGGAGATGGGGGATGAGGCGGAGTCGCGTGAAATTCTTGATGAAGTAGTGCAAGAAGGCGATGCGGCACAGAAAAAGGAAGCGCAGTTACTGATCATGCAGTTGAGCTGACTTTCATGTCTGTTAGTTACAATTATTGAAAGCAGGTCATATCAGGAAGATGGCTGGTCAGTCGTATTACGATAGGTCTGTTCGGGGTATGTCTGGTCTGTCCTTTTGATTGTAGAAAAGATAACGTTGCTTTCGTCGAGAGATGTCAGGATTGCCGCGTCGATGAGTTGCCGCAATGGCATATCATGAGTAAAAATAAAGGCGGCTCGCAAAGCCAGTCGCCTCAATTCCCGCTATGCTGCCCTCAACCTTAAGTGCCGAAAAAGTCCTTGACCTTGTTCATCCAGGATTTGGCTTTGGGATTGTGATGACCGCTGTTCTGGTCATTGATGCTTTCAAACTCCCGCAGCAAGTCCTTTTGACGTTCGGTCAGATTCACCGGTGTTTCGATAATCACGTGACAATGCAGGTCACCATGGGAGGTGCTGCGCACGCCCTTGATGCCCTTGCCGCGCAGGCGGAAAACCTTGCCGCTCTGACTCTCCGCCGGTATCTTGATATGCGCCTTGCCATCCAGTGTCGGAATTTCAATTTCACCCCCTAAGGCTGCGGTGCTGAAACTGATGGGCATTTCGCAATGAAGATCGTTATGGTCGCGCTGGAACACGGCATGGGCCTTGACCTGGATCACCACATACAGATCGCCGGACGGACCGCCATTCGCACCATGCTCGCCTTCACCTGATAAGCGGATGCGGTCATCATTATCCACACCGGGCGGAATTTTTACTGCCAGCGTCTTGTGTTTTTTGATGCGTCCGGCACCGTTACAGGCTTTGCAGGGCGAAGTAATCATCTTGCCACTGCCATGACAGCGCGGGCAGGGTTGCTGAACAGAGAAAAAGCCCTGTTGCATGCGTACCTGGCCATGCCCGCCACAGGTCGTACAATTGGTGGGACTGGTGCCGGGTTTTGCACCGGAACCCTGACAGGTGTCACATGCTTCCATGGTAGGCACACGGATCTGCGTTTCAGTGCCGCGTGCAGCTTGTTCCAGCGTAATTTCAAGGTTGTAGCGCAAGTCAGTACCGCGTTGCACATTGCTGCGCCCGCCGGCACCGCCGCGTCCGCCACCGAAGATATCGCCAAAAATATCCGAAAAGTCGAATCCCTGTGCGCCTGCACCGCCTCCGCCAAACGGACTGCCGCCGCCCATGCCGCCCGCTTCGAAAGCCGCATGACCATACTGATCGTAGGCCGCGCGCTTCTGGCCGTCAGATAGCGTTTCGTAGGCTTCCTTGGCTTCCTTGAAGTGTTCTTCCGCCTTCGGATTGTCAGGATTGCGGTCAGGATGATGCTTCATCGCCAGTTTGCGATAAGCTTTTTTAATTTCTTCGTCCGATGCATCGCGATTGATGCTCAGAACTTCGTAATAGTCTTTTTTGCTCATTTTGTGGGAAGGAAGAAGGGGGAAGGGGGAAGGGTCAGGGGTTGGTGCGGCGTTTTATGGATGCCGATAACCCCGTTAACAATCCTGAAACTTCATCCACTTTTCCGTTCAGCTCCTCTTTGTTATTCAGGTAGCCCAATCTTGCGGCAAGTTCAATCAAAGTATCCAGTTCGGAAAGAGAGCCAGCTGAAATACTCAAAAAATGCAGTAATTCACGTGTTCCATTGCGGGCAAAACCTTCTGTTGGCTGGAACAGAAACAGCTGCACGTTGCAGCTGGCTGGATAATCCAAATCTTTCTTGTGCGGGAAAGGAGGAAGTGGCGGTGTAAACCGCAGTCAGCAACTCTATTGCTTGCTGCCAGGCTTTCAAGTTGCGGTGAGCGCGCTTCACACCCTTATCCCTTTCCCCTTAACGCTTCCCGTTTTACTTCTTGTCTTTTACTTCAGTGAACTCGGCATCCACCACGTCGCCTTCATCCTTGTGCGCTTCGTGCGCTGCACCGCCTGCATCCGCACCTTGAGACTTAGCCTGTTCAGCCGCATACATCTTTTCGCTCAACTTCTGCACGGCGTCAGACAATGTTTCTGTCTTGGCTTCGATGGCATCCTTGTCATCGCTCTTGACTACGGCTTCGGCTTCTTTCAAGGCCGTTTCAATGGCAGACTTTTCTTCTGCATTCAGCTGATCGCCGTATTCTTTCAGCGACTTGTTGGAAGAATGAATCAGCGCATCCAGCTGGTTACGGGCGTTAACCAGTTCCAGTGCCTTCTTGTCATCTTCGGCATGTGCTTCAGCATCGCGAACCATGCTTTCGATTTCAGCTTCAGACAGACCGGAGCTTGCTTTGATGGTGATGTTGGCTTCCTTGTTGGTCGCTTTGTCTTTCGCCATCACATGCAGGATACCGTTAGCATCGATATTGAAGGTTACTTCGATTTGCGGCACGCCGCGTGGTGCTGGCGGAATGTCGGACAGATTGAACTGACCCAGGCTCTTGTTGCCGGAAGCAACTTCACGTTCGCCTTGCAGCACATGGATGGTTACGGCAGACTGATTTTCATCGGCTGTCGAGAATACTTGTGATGCCTTGGTCGGGATCGTGGTGTTCTTCTTGATCAGCTTGGTCATCACGCCGCCCATGGTTTCAATACCCAAAGACAAGGGGGTGACATCCAGCAGCAGTACGTCTTTGACTTCACCTTGCAACACGCCGCCCTGGATACAGGCGCCAACGGCAACGGCTTCATCCGGGTTAACGTCTTTACGTGGTTCGCGACCGAAAAATTCTTCGACCTTTCTTTGAACCATCGGCATACGGGTCTGACCGCCGACCAGAATCACGTCAGCGATGTCGGAAATGGAGATGCCGGCATCCTTCATAGCGATTTTGCAAGGCTCGATCGTGCGTGCAACCAGATCTTCCACGATACTTTCCAGCTTGGCGCGGGTGATCTTCACGGCCAGATGCTTGGGGCCTGAAGCGTCTGCTGTGATGTAAGGCAGATTGACTTCGGTTTGTTGAGCGGATGACAATTCGATTTTGGCTTTTTCTGCCGCATCTTTCAGGCGTTGCAGCGCCAGCATGTCTTTTTTCAGGTCGATGCCGGATTCTTTTTTGAATTCTTCAACCAGAAATTCGATCACGCGCATGTCGAAATCTTCGCCGCCGAGGAAAGTGTCGCCATTGGTGGACAAGACTTCAAACTGGTGCTCGCCGTCGATTTCTGCGATGTCGATGATGGAGATGTCGAACGTACCGCCACCTAAGTCATATACCGCGATCTTGCGGTCACCTTCCTGTTTGTCCATACCGAAGGCCAAGGCTGCTGCAGTAGGTTCATTGATGATGCGTTTGACTTCAAGACCTGCGATGCGACCGGCATCTTTGGTAGCCTGGCGTTGCGCATCGTTGAAGTAAGCCGGAACGGTGATGACCGCTTCCGTGACAGGCTCGCCCAAATAGTCTTCGGCAGTCTTTTTCATTTTCATCAGAATCTGTGCTGAGATTTCAGGAGCTGAAAATTCCTTGTCGCGTACTTTGATCCAGGCATCGCCATTCTTGGCCTTGACGATGTCGAACGGTACCATGTCGATATCTTTTTGCACCATTTTTTCATCGAAACGGCGACCGATCAGGCGTTTTACGCCGTACAGTGTATTTTTCGGATTGGTAACAGCCTGACGCTTGGCAGCTGCGCCAACCAGTACTTCGCCATCTTCCATGTAAGCGATGATCGACGGTGTGGTACGCGTACCTTCCGCGTTCTCAATTACCTTGGTCTTGCCGTTTTCCATTACAGCGACGCAAGAGTTGGTTGTGCCCAGATCAATACCGATAATTTTTCCCATAATGCAATTCCTTTTCAATAGTGTTGTTTACGATGCAGCCCTACATGGGGCAGATATTTTTTATTTCAAGTGGTTAATGCAGAGAAGGGGAAAGGGATAAGTGAGAAGGCATAAATGGGGAAGAGGGAAGGGCGAACCACTCATCTTCTTCGTTCGGAGAGACGATTTTTCCCTTCTCCCTTGAGCGCCAAAGGCGCGTTCCTTTCTCCCTTAACTCTTTATCTCCCCCTTACCCTTTCTCTTTTGAGCGCCAAGCGCGCGTTCCCTTCCCCGCTTTTAGCCTTGTGATACCAGTACCAGCGCAGGACGCAGGATGCGGTCATTCAGCGAATAACCTTTTTGCATCACGCTGACCACGGTATTGGCAGGCAACTCGCTAGGTACCATGCTGATGGCCTGATGCTTGTGCGGATCCAGCTTTTCGCCTACCGGATTGATCTCAACGATGTTGAATTTTTCAAATACGCTAGTGAGTTGCTTGAGTGTCAATTCCATGCCGCTCTTGAAACTTTCCACGGTTGCGGTTTCCACCGCCAGTCCTGCTTCAAGACTGTCCTTGACCGCCAGCACTTCGTTGGAGAAGCGTTCTACGGCAAATTTCTGCGCTTTGCTGACATCTTCGGTTGCACGGCGGCGAATGTTTTCGCTTTCAGCCTTGGCATACATCCAGGCATCGTAGTGCTCCTGTGCTTTACGCTCAGCGACTTGCAGCAACTCTTCCATATTTGGCATGACTTCGCCTGTTTCTGCAGTTGCAACAGTTTCGACGGTTTCGATAGTTTCGACGGCGTCAACAGCGGCTTCAATATCTTGCGGGTGGTTCATATATTTCTCCAGAGTTTTGTGCCCGGACTAAATTGGGTTGTATTTGCCGTTTTCAAGAGCACGGGCTTAATTTACTTGCAAACTGCTCGCACAGCTAAGAGAGTAGAATATCGGCTCTGCTGATGAACCGTCCTGTTCTTGAATGAATCTAATGAGTGCGTTGCCGCTTGATGTTGTGAGCGGTGTAATTTTGTTTTGGCTAGCTCTGGGTTTACTCGGGCTGGCTTTGCAACGTTCGCCTGAGCTGATTTGCCGCTTTTTATTTCCTGCCGGTGCCGCGATTTCACTTCTGCTTGCCGCTACCGGCTTATGGGCGCTGGGTGACGGCGCTGATATTGCAGTGCTGCCGCTGGGACTGCCCGACTTGCCCTTACATCTTCGTCTCGATGCACTTTCCGCTTATTTTCTGATCCTGCTGGGCGGCGCGTCCTTTGGCATATCACTGTATGCTGCCGGCTACTTTAAAACCATGCAAGGACAGAGCCTGGCTCTGTTATGCCTGGAGTACCACTTGTTTTTAGCCAGTATGGCGCTGGTGTTGATTGCCGATGACGCCTATCTGTTCATGGTGGCCTGGGAGACTATGGCACTGTCTTCGTATTTTCTGGTTGTAACCGATCACGCCATTCCCGATATACGCCGGGCCGGTTTTTTATATCTGTTGATTGCGCATGTCGGTGCGATGGCGATATTGCTCAATTTCGGTGTGATGCAGGCAGGTCACGGCATCAGTGCTTATACTTTTGACGCGATGCGCGGGGTGCATTTATCAGCGCTCTGGTCGTCGATTGCCTTCTTGCTGGCTTTATTCGGTTTCGGTGCCAAGGCCGGCATGTTGCCCATGCATGTCTGGTTGCCGGAAGCGCATCCGGCTGCCCCCTCTCCGGTATCCGCCCTGATGAGCGGCGTGATGCTGAAGATGGCAATTTACGGCATTTTGCGCGTCACCTTCGATTTGTTGGGCACGCAGCTCTGGTGGTGGGGTGTGCTGCTGCTGGGGCTGGGACTGCTCACCGCCTTGTTCGGTGTGATGTTCGCCGCAGTGCAGGGGGACATGAAACGCCTGCTGGCTTATTCCTCTATTGAAAATATCGGGCTGATGCTGACAGGCATAGGTCTGACGATGATTTTCCATGTTTATGGTAAAAATACCCTGGCGGCCTTGTCGCTCACCGCAACGCTGTATCACAGCATCAATCACGCGTTTTTCAAAAGTCTGTTATTCATCGGTACCGGATCAATACTGCATGCCACAGGGGTACGCAACATGGGGCAGTTGGGCGGACTGATACGCTACATGCCCTGGGTCTCGGTGTTGATGTTAGTCGGTGTGCTGGCAATCTCAGGGCTGCCGCCCTTGAATGGCTTTGTCTCTGAATGGCTGCTGCTGCAGGCTTTTTTACTCTCCCCCGGTTTGCCCAATAGTTATGTGAACATGCTGGTGCCGGTTGCGGCGGGGGGCGTAGCGCTGGCAGCCGCATTGTCAGCTTATGTGATGGTGAAATTTTACGGTGTCATTTTTCTTGGACAGCGCCGCGATACCGAATTGCATGATGCGCATGACGCAGGCTTATGGGAGCGCGCAGGGATGGTCTGGCTGGCGCTGGGATGTGTGGTGCTGGGATTGATGCCGGTGTTTGTGGTGGGACAAATTGACGCGGTGTCGCTGAGTTTGCTGGGTGTGCGTCTGGGCAATGCCACGGCTGACTGGATGTTCCTGGCGCCGGTTGATACGCATCGCGCAAGCTACGGCCCGCTGTATTTTCTGCTGGCCGTCTCAGGCGTGATGTTGCTGACGGTATTGCTGGTGCGCCGTCTGTATCACGGGCGTACCCGGCGAGGACCTGCATGGGATTGCGGATTTCCCGCGCAGACAGCGCGCATGCAGGATACCGCCGAGGGGTTCGGTCAGCCGATCAGGCGCATTTTCGAGCCGTTCTTTAAAATTGAGAATGAAGTGCCTACGCCCTTCGATAGCAGTCCGCATTATCAGGGGGTCAGTGAAGATAAACTCTGGTATTTACTGTATCTGCCGCTTAAATCGATTACGGAAAAACTGTCCGGATGGGCCGGATTATTGCAGCATGGACGCATACACTTGTATCTGAGCTACACTTTTGTGACGTTGATTGTGTTGCTGATTTTTGTCTGATGAAAAATACGGGACTGATTTTAGCGATTGTTTTCCAGCTCACCCAGTTGCTGCTGGTGGTGCTGGCAGCGCCTCTGCTGACCGGTTGGGTGAATCAGTGCAAGGCCTGGTTGCAAAACCGTTCAGGTGCCGGCGTGTTGCAGCCTTATCGCGCCTTGAACAAGCTGTTTCACAAGGATGCGGTCATCGCAGATAACGCTTCCTGGCTGTTTCGCATCACACCCTATATCGTGTTCGGCTGTATGTGGCTGGCGGCGGCGATTATTCCCATCATTGCCGTTGATCTGCCTTTTTCGCGCGCGGCTGATGTGATCGCACTGGTGGGTGTCTTCGCGCTGGCGCGCATGTTCATTGCACTGGCGGCCATGGATGTCGGCACTTCGTTTGGCAGCATGGGTGCGCGGCGTGAGATGCTGGTGTCTTTCCTTGCAGAACCCGCCTTGCTGATGGTGCTGTTTACCGCTTCCCTGATCAGTCAGTCGACGCAACTGACGCACATTGTCGAAACCTTTGCCCATCATCAGTTTATTCTCTATCCCAGTCTGGCCTTTGCCAACATTGCCTTTGTGATGGTTTTGCTGGCGGAAAATGCACGCATTCCGGTGGATAATCCCAGCACGCATCTGGAACTGACTATGATTCATGAAGCGATGATACTGGAATATTCCGCGCGGCATCTGGCGCTGATTGAGTGGGCCTCCAGCCTGAAATTATTTGCTTACATCGGCATCGGCATCGCCTTGTTTTTGCCGCAAGGTATTATCGAAGCGGGCAACTGGGCAGGGCTGCCGGTGGCGATTGCCTTGCTGTTTGGAAAACTTGTGTTGCTGGGAGCGGGACTTGCCTTGCTTGAAGCGATGACGGCCAAAGTGCGCATCTTTCGGGTGCCTGAATTCCTGGGCACGGCTTTTTTGCTGGCCGTACTCGGTTTGCTGATTCACTTTCTGCTGGGGACGTAATGCAGATCCCGCTGATATTACAGTTTGTCAATCTGTTAGCCTCCATCTTGCTGCTGGTGGTGTTTGCCATGCTGGCGCAGCGCCGCATTCTGTCGCTGATCAATTTGTTTGCCTGGCAGGGGGGAATTCTCGCCCTGAGCACTTTTGTCGTCGCGTATTCGACCCGTCAGCATCATTTGTATTACTCCGCCGGGCTGACACTGGTGCTCAAGGTGCTGCTGCTGCCCTGGCTATTGCATAGACTGATCCGTAAGTTGCAGATCCGGCAGGAGGTGGAAACACTGATCAACATTCCCACTACGATGTTAGTCGGCATTGGACTGGTGATTTTTTCCTTCAATCTGGCAGCCCCCATCGCTGAACTGGCTCAGGGGATTACGCGCGGACTGATCGGCATTGCGTTAGCCTCTGTCTTGCTGTCCTTGCTGATGATGATGACGCGTCGCAAGGCGATAACACAAGTGGTGGCATTTTTATCGCTGGAGAATAGTCTGTTTTTTGCCGCGACCAGTGCGACTCAGGGAATGCCGCTGGTCGTTGAATTTGGCATTGCACTGGATGTGCTGGTGGCGACGTTCATCTTCGGCATTTTCTTCTTCCAGATCCGTGAGACTTTTGACAGTCTGGACATCTCTCACATGGAGAAACTCAAAGATGATTGAGCTGCCGTTATTGGTGTTATTGGCGACGCCACTGCTGGGAGGGATCGTGCTGGCACTGCTCGGCGCGAGGTCCTGGGCGGCTGAAATCAATTCGCTGATGAGCGGCTGTACTTTTGCCATTTCGGTATGGCTTGCCATCGTGGTGATCGGTTCAGGTCCGCAGACGGCATTTCAAGAGCAGTTTTTCATTGATCAATTCAACGTGTTCCTGGTCGCGCTGACCGCCTTTGTGGCCTTTACCACCTCGCTGTTCTCGCGCCCCTATATGCGCATCGAGCAGCACCACGGCAAATTGTCGACTGCCATGCTGCATTTATATTACAGTATGTATCAGCTGTTTACCTTTACCATGCTGGTCGCGCTCACCACCAACAACATGGGCATCATCTGGGTGGCAATGGAAGCGGCTACGCTGACCACGGTATTGCTGGTGAGCCTGTACCGCACCCCGGCGAGTCTGGAAGCTGCCTGGAAGTATTTCATTCTGTGCGGCGTTGGCATCGCGCTGGCATTATTCGGCACTATCCTGTTGTATTTTGCCGCACAGCGGGTGCTGGGGAGTGGCGGCACTGCGCTGTTGTGGACACATCTGAATCAGGTCAAGGGACAACTGGAACCTACCGTGCTGAAACTGGCATTCGTCTTCCTGCTGGTAGGTTACGGCACCAAAATCGGTCTGGTGCCGCTGCACAGCTGGCTCCCCGATGCGCATGCGGAGGGGCCGACACCGGTATCCGCAGTGCTGTCGGGTTTGTTATTGAATGTCGCGCTGTGCGCGGTGATGCGCAGCAAAGTGCTGGTAGACGGTTCGTTAGGCAATCATTTTTCAGGAAACTTGATGATGGGTTTCGGTCTGCTCTCGCTGGTGGTGGCAGCGTTATTCCTCTCGCGACAAAAGGATATCAAGCGCATGTTCGCCTATTCCTCCATTGAGCACATGGGGCTGATTACCTTTTCCTTCGGTATGGGCGGGCAGGTGGCCACGTTTGCCGCCTTGCTGCACATGACCATGCATTCGCTGACCAAATCGGCGATTTTCTTTGCGGTAGGCCATGCGGTGCAGAAAACCGGTACGCAACAGATGGATCACATACGCGGCCTGATCCATGTCAGCCCGACGGTGGGCTGGGGCTTGATGCTGGGCAGTCTGGCAATACTGGGTATGCCGCCATTCGGTGTGTTTGCCAGCGAATTCCTCATTATCACCAGCGCAATGCACGATTATCCCTGGACCACGCCTTTTCTGTTAACTGCGTTAGGGATTGCTTTTGCTGCCATTTTCGGACGAGTGCAACCGATGGTGTACGGGCAAACCAGCGCAAAAGCGTTGCCGCATACGCCAGCACTGATTCCGGTTTTTCTCCATCTGCTGCTGGTGTTGATCCTGGGACTCTATATGCCGCCCTATCTGGCGAACTGGTACCGCCAGGCCGCAGCGTTATTGTCATAAGTTTGCCAATTCGAAAGATATCACGCGGAGGCGCGGAGGCGCGGAGAACGCGGAGAAATACAGAATCAGAATCAGAGTAAAATGCATAATGTGTTGAAAATTATCATATATATTATAATTTTTTTCTCCTGGTTTTCTCTCCGCGTTCTCCGCGTGAGGCTTTTTTGGTTTCGGCTTTGCCGATTTAGGTTTTGTCGTTTTAGAATTAAACTATGAAAACACTCCATCCAGATCTTCATCTGAGCCTTATTGAAACGGCGATACCTGCCTGGCAGGGTGAAATCAGCGCCGGCGATTTGCAATTGATCTGCCATAAGGTGAGGGCCGGTGGCGGGCGACTGGTGGCATTATGGGGGCGCGATTTACGCGCAGCCAATACAGCAAAGCCTAAGTCGGATGAGCTGCCGGCGTCTGAACAGGCGGGCTTCATGCTGCATGTGTTGCTGCTCAATGAATCCGGCTTGCTGTGTCTGAATCTGCCGCTGAACGCTGACTTGCCGCGTTATCCGGATATCAGTCGTATTTTTCCGGCAGCCGATCGTATGCAGCGCGCCGTTTATGATCTGCTGGGGCTGCGTGCCGATCCGGCGCAGGATCAGCGCAACTGGCTGCGTCATGCCGCGTGGCCGGTCGATTGTTTTCCGCTGCGCAAAGATTTTGCTTGTAATCCCCGTCTTCCCCTTTCTGACATCCCGCTCTCTAACACTCTCCCGCAAGCGGGAGAAAAGACAATCGACCATTCTTCTGCGGAGAGCGGAAGCCAAACCCATGACGACTATCCCTTTGTGCAGGTTGAAGGGCAGGGTGTGCATGAGATTGCGGTAGGCCCGGTGCATGCAGGGATTATCGAACCCGGTCATTTTCGTTTTTCCGTGGTGGGCGAAAAAGTATTGCGTCTGGAAGAACGGCTGGGCTACACGCACAAGGGAATTGAAAAACGTTTTGAAAGTATGAGCTTGCAGCAGGGCGCGAAGCTGGCAGGACGGGTGAGCGGAGATAGTACGGTCGCTTACGCCTGGGCTTATGCGATGGCGGCGGAGAGTATCGCGAAACTCACGCCCCCTGATACCGCCTTGTGGATGCGCGCGCTGTTTCTGGAGCGCGAACGCATTGCCAATCATCTGGGGGATCTGGGTTATCTGGGCAACGATGTCGCCTTCTCGTTCGGTTTCGCACAGTTCTGGATACTCAAAGAGCAGTTGCTGCGCAATAATGCAGCACTGTTCGACCATCGCTATCTGATGGATGTGATTATCCCCGGTGGTGTAAGCGCAGGTATCAATGAAGCGGGCAAGCAGTGCCTGCTGGCGGAATGTGTGATGCTGGAGCGTGAAGTACATGGGTTGTTCAGTCTGTATGAGGAGCATGCCGGTGTGCAGGACAGATTTGTCGGCACCGGTGTTGTCATGCCGAAACTCGCAGCCCAGCTGGGATTATGCGGTCTTGCCGGACGCGCCAGCTCGCAAGGCTGGGATACGCGGGTGCAGTTTGCCTGTGCGCCTTACGGGATGCTGGATGTGAAAATGGCGATGCAGCAAAATGGCGATGTGGCTGCGCGTGTCGCGGTGCGCTTTGACGAGATATTCGAATCGCTGCGTTTACAGCGCGATATTATGACCAATCTGTTAGGCGGTGATGAACTGGCATATCCTCTGACGCAACTTCCTGCCAATGGCTTTGGTATCGGCATGGTGGAAGGCTGGCGTGGCGAGGTGATGGTAGCGCTGCATACCGATGCTACGGGCAAGTTTGAGCGCGTGCACCCGCATGATCCCGCCTGGCAGAACTGGCCTGTGCTGGAACATGCCATTATCGGCAATATCGTGCCGGATTTTCCGTTGATCAATAAATCGTTCAACCTGAGTTATGCAGGACACGACCTGTAAATTCAGAAAAATAGTTTTATGCACAGGCGCGGAAGGACGCGGAGAAATTCAAAAGGCGGATTCAGAAGTCAAGCGTAATGCTGATTAATGCATATCAGGTGGTTAAAATGATTGATTTTATATTTTTTTTCTTCGCGTTCTCCGCGCCTGTGCGTAGAGAATAGAGGTTTTTTAGCGTAGCTTTGATGAATGCTTGTCAGGAGGTTGAAATGAACGATGTTGTATTTGGTTTTCCTCCGTGTTCTCTGCGTCTCCGCGTGGACAACACAGGTTTTTAGAATAATGTATCAGATCATCAAACAGATTATCAAAACGGGTATCAAGAGCGAAGTGCCACCGCCTCCGGATGAGGCCCTGCGAGTGTCCCCCGCGCGTTTGCAGCAGCAAATCCTTGATATTTTCGGCGGTGCGCTGGCAATCCGTTTTGTCGATGCAGGTTCCTGCAACGGTTGCGAGCTGGAAATACACGCGGTCAATAATCCGTATTACAACCTCGAAGGACTGGGCATTAAATTCGTCGCCAGCCCGCGCCACGCCGATATGCTGCTGGTGACAGGGCCGGTGTCGCGCCACATGGCCGAGGCGTTAAAACGCACTTATGAGGCCACGCCAGACCCGAAGCTGGTGGTGGCGATCGGTGACTGTGCCTGCACCGGCGGGATATTTGCCGCCGATGATAGTCAGGCGGGCGAGAGTTATGCCAGTTGCGGCAAAGTCTCTAACCTGATTCCGGTGGATGTGGCCGTGGCGGGTTGTCCTCCCACACCGACCGCGATCATGCAGGGTATCTTGACCGCGCTCAGCACACAGAAATAGTGATATGCCGGTTAGCGTAGTAACTGCTTGATTTTATAAGGCAGGTGACCATTCAACGGTAACGTTAATATCACATCATTATCTGTGAGGCTCAACCGACTAACTGAGCCGTCTTCGGGTCATAGACTACTTCGGTAATCGAACCATCACGAATGCGCCCAACCGCCTCGTCAATCACGTTGAGCGGCACTAAGAACCACTCCCTCGGTTTGACCGGATTTCCGAAGCGATCTTCGATGGTCAAGTCGAGCTGCGCTGCGCCAAACAGGCGGTGGAAGATGTTTTCCAGTCGGGTCCGGTTCAGGTTGTGAAGTTTGTAGCTGGCGACTACCTCTACGTCAGCCAACAGATAGGTGGCATCCTTTTCCGCATTTGCGATGCGGGTTTCCACCTTGCCGCCAGTCACGCCGATCTTGTGGATCAACTCGCGGTGCGCTTTGATAAATGGATGGCTGGAGAGGCTGCGCAGCACATAGATGGTTCCGGTTTCAATGTCATCAGGTTCGGGCGTATCGCCAAACAGCGGCCCCATGTCCGGGTCGGTCAGACGGCGGCCGGTCTCGTCCTTGTAAAGCGCCCTCTCCAGAGAGCGGCGCAGCAAGTTGCTTTCCGTTCCGTTGGCGTAGATAACGCGCAGACGTGCATCGTTTCTCCCGTACGCAGCCTTGATGGTTTCACCTATTTCAGCAACATAGGCAAGCTGTCCGCCGACGATGAAGTAGTTCCCGCTGGCAATACTGGTATCGCGTCCGAAACGCAGCGTTATGCGAATGCCCGCCTTCAACTCCCGCTCCACCTGCTCAAACAGCGGTTGGAACTTTTCAAAATCCGCGCACGGTGTGTGGTCGGCAATTTCCTCCGCCGCACGCTTTTCAATACTGGAGCGCACATTGCGTAGCACAGTGATATCGTCCTGGTCTGCTGGTTTAGCGCCAATACCCAACTCGGCTAACAAAGCATCTTCGTCCAAGTCATCTACATCTGCATGAACCGCCGCCGTACCAGATAGCAGGCCGTGGGCATCCAGTTCGGCCAGCAAGAGTTGCGCTTCCGGTAGCTTGCGAAGCTGATCCAGGCGCACGGCATACAAACGTTCAAAGATGTCGCGCCCCTCACCATGCAAAGGCGCGCGCCCATGCGCCTGATAGAAGCGCAGGATGTCCTCAAAGCCTGCGATGATGCGTTCCTCGCGCGGGGTTCGGCTAGATACCTTAATTGGAGTGACTTCAACTCCTAGCGCATCCAGCAGGTCATCATCGTTCATCTCAGCCATTACCTTCTTCTCCTTTCATCTGGGCCGCTTTTGCTTGCGCACGGTAGCGCGAAAAAGCCGCCACGCCTTCGGCCATACGCTTTTCCCAAGCATCGGCTGAATTGATGTCCGGCAGGCGACCACGCTCGTTCTTGAACTGCAATGCGCGTTTTGCCAGATCGCGTGCTTCGTCTTCTGGGATGCTTACCTTCTTGGCGGCAATGCTGGCCTGCACCTGGCGCAGTGATTTCTCATCCATCGCTTTAGCCAACACCGCATAGGCCGCATCGAAGGGGTTAATGCGGTCGATCAGGTCAATGTCCAAGTCGCGCACATTGATAAACTTGCGCACGCCATCCAGCAAGGCCGTGCTGCCTTGTATCGTGTCGTCGCCCGTACCACCATTCGCATCGGCCTGAGCCAAGGCCAACTTGGCCTGTTGGGTGATGCTTATCGCAGCGATGGCATGCTGCCTGATGGCCTCCTGGTCAGTATCGCTCAAATCCGGGTAACGCTCGCGCACGATCTTGCCCATGTGCAACTGGGTCAATTCTTCCGGCAGGGTGTTTTCTTTGTCGAATAGGCCGCGCTCCAGCACGGTTTTGTCCTGTAAAAAGCTGGTGACGACTTCGTTCAAGTCCTCCTTGCAGATGCGCGTCGCTTCCGGGCTTTGCGGTGTTGTCAGTCCGTTAATCTCGACGTGGATCTGGCCGGTGTCCGTATTGACCCCGATGTTGTGGGCACCAATCTTGTAGCCTTCCTCGCCGTAATTGAAGCCATCTTTTGGGCCGTTGTGCTTGGGGGTGAATTCATAGCGCGGGGCTAGCACCTGTTCCATCAACAGACTGGCGGAAATAGCCTTGAGCATGTCGTTCACCGCTTCGGCCACAGCGGCTTGTTCCGCTGCCGGCTCGGCGATCAGGTTGGTAAAGCGCGAGCGTTCCTTGCCACGGGCGTCCCGTGTGGCGCGGCCAATGATCTGTACGATTTCGGTCAAGCTGCTGCGGTAACCAATGGTCAGTGCATGTTCGCACCAGATCCAGTCGAATCCTTCTTTCGCCATACCCAGCGCAATGATGACATCCACGTGGTCACGGTTGTTTTTCTGCGCAGGATCTTTCAACGCAGTGAGCACACGGGAACGGCGGGCCGCATCGCTGTCATCCACCAAATCCGCTACTTTCAGGGTACGGCCATCGCTGCCCAGCACCAGATGGAAACCGGTGATTGGGTCAACGCCCGTCCATTCGCCCAACCCCTGCATGATTTCATTCACCTCGCGCTCCTTGTCTTTGAGGCTTTCGCGGGCATTCACATTGGGAATATGGACGATGGTTTTTAATGCCGGGTCTAGCACCTTCGCGATGGCCTCAACGTAAGCACCCGTGTAGAAGAAGTAGCCGATGTCCAGCGATTTGAGCCACTGGTAGCCGTTGAGCTGCTCATAGTAGGTGTAAGTGATCGTCTCGAAGCGGGCCTCATCCGCCGGCCCCAACACGGCACAGCTATCGCCCCGGAAGTAGGAGCCGGTCATGGCTACTATATGCACCTTGTCACGCGTGATGAACGCGCCCAACTGACTGCCCAGCTTGTTGTCCGGGTTGCTGGAGACGTGATGGAATTCGTCAATAGCAATCAGGCGGTTATCGAACGCCTGAACCCCTAACGCTTCCACCGCAAAACGGAAGGTGGCATGCGTGCAAACCAGTAACTTGTCGGCACTTTCCAAAAATTTGCGCACCGCGTCCACCTTGGACCTGGCCACGCGCATCTCATCTGCGCCGGGGGCGTTGCACAGGTTCCACTGCGGGGCGACCTGCCAATCCCAGTAAAATCCGTACTGACTTAGCGGTTCATCGGCAAAACTGCTGCCAATGGAACGCTCGGGCACCACGATAATGGCTTGTTGCAAGCCCTGATTGTTGAGCTTATCCAGCGCAATGAACATTAGTGCGCGGGATTTACCCGATGCCGGCGGCGATTTGATCAGCAGATATTGCTCTCCGCGCTTGGCATAGGCGCGCTCCTGCATGGCACGCATCCCCAGTGCGTTAGGCTTGCTGGATGCGCCGGTGCGCGCGGTGGCAATGGACACCGATGGCACGGTATAGCTGTTGGTTGGGTTGTTTAGATGAGTCATTGTGTATCGTTTCCCGTATCGTCGCCCGCCAGTTCGCGCTCAATCTGTTCGATGCTGGGCAGGCTGGTCTGTAGTTCGAGTGGCAAAGATTCAAGCAGTTTGTATTCAGCGACACCCAACGGTTGAGCATTGGTGCGCAAGGCATATTCCGCCACCACTTTGTTCTTGCTTTTGCACAGCAGCAGACCAATCGTCGGGTTGTCTTGCGGGTGCTTTACTTGCTCATCCACTGCGGTAAGGTAAAAGCTCAACTGTCCCAAATGCTCAGGTTTGAACTTGCCGCCCTTGAGTTCGATCACCACATAACAGCGCAGCTTGAGGTGGTAGAAAAACAGGTCGATGAAAAACTCGTCACCGCCTACATCCAGCAATACCTGTCGTCCGACGAACGCAAAGCCCGCGCCCAGTTCCAGCAGAAATTCAGTGACATGCCTTACAAGGGCGTTTTCGATTTCGCGTTCCTGCGCTTCGTCGGTCAGAGCAAGGAAGTCAAAACGGTAAGGATCTTTCAGGGATTCACGAGCCAGATCGGATTGCGGTTTTGGCAACGTGGTCGAGAAATTGGTGACTGCCGTGCCACTGCGCTCCAGCAAACGAGTTTCAATCTGCATCACCAGAATATTGCGCGACCAGTTGTGCTCAATGGCTTTAGCTGCATACCAGCGGCGCTGCTGCTCAGTCCCCAGCTTATCAAGCAACACGAGGTTATGCCCCCATGGCAATTTGTGCAGCAGCTGCTGCACAAATTGAATATCTGTCCAGCACTGGGCAAATGCTCGCATGTATTTTAGATTACGTACAGAAAATCCCTGTATATCCGGAAAACTGTTGCGTAGATCATGTGCCAGGCGATCCACCACTTTCGCGCCCCAACCTTGTTTGTTTTGCCGAATCAGAATGGCGTTACCAATTTTCCAATACAACAAAACCAGCTCTAAGTTAATCGCTTGCGCTGCACGCTGCTGCGCCTCATGTATTTGCGCTTTCAGTTCACCTAGCCAGTCGCCGTAGCCTTCGGGGGGCGGGGTCAGGCTGATCGGGCTATCGTTCGTGACATCGCTCACGCTTTCTTTCCCCTTGTTGTTTTTGTGGCGGGCTTGGGCTTGGCCGCCGCCGTCATCTTGGTATAAAGTTCAAACAGTTTTTCCAGTCGCTCGGTGTCGTTTTTAAAACGGCGGCCGATATAGATGCGCTCCAGTACTTCGTCGTTGCGTTCGTGAGCATGGCGCAGATTCTCCGGCATGCTATCCGGGTTGTACAGGTCGGCGATCGAAGCCGGAAAATGCGCTTCGCGTGCCAGCAGGATATTTTCAGCGCAGCGGGTCAGGTCGAGCTTGTTTTGTTCCGTGAGCAGCGGTAAGGGGAAGGTGTTCCAGCCCATAGTATTGGAGTAGCGAAAATCTGTTTTAAGCTTGCCGCATACAGTGGCTATCCAGACTAGATGCAAGCGAGAGGCGATGAGAGCCATATTCCAAAGCTGCGCATCATAGAGGGCGAAAGCAGCATTACTGACAATCGTCCCTTGATTCGAATAGCCGACCGGCAAATAATTGCGGGCCTCTGAAGACACGCTTGGAACAATAATCACCATCTCTTTGCCTGTTTGACGAACCTCACCAAACTTGTGAGGTACATCAGCAGTTTCAACCGTTGCAGATTTAGGACTTGCCAGCCGCACAGTTCGCACGCCTTCAATGCGTTGGCGAATGGTTTCGATGCGCATCGCCTCATCCAAATTGCAGTCTTCAATCCACAGGCAATACCGCTCAAGACCACGAATGAACTCTGCCGAACCATAGATACGACGAATAAAACGGGCATGTTGCGCTAATGTCAAACCTAGGGCGGCAACTTCATCTCCGGACATTAGCAAATGACCGCCATCAACCGGCTTATTCCCGAAACTCATCTCTGCCTGTTCACTCAACGGACGCGACGCCTTCTCCACCATTACATTCGCACCGGTTACCAGATAGGCGTTAATGTGTTCCACTTCCTTTAACGCTACAGCATCACCTTTGCCGGAGACGGAATACAGTCGCCGCAGCGCCTTGCTTTGCGAAGAAAGACCCACGATCACCACCGTTACGCCTGCGTTGTGGCTGGCCAGGTTAGCCCATTTAAAAGAAGTGTGTGCAAACGCAATCTTGCTGCCGGTACCAAACACCAGAGGCCAGAGTATCGGCACCTGCTGCCCCTGACAAATTGAATTGGTGGACACGAAGGCGGCAGAAGCATTGGTATGAGTACCATAATCGGCGGCCTTCATGAACCAGCCTGCCACATAGTCCAGCGACTTCCACGTTTTGCAACGGTAATCGAAAATTGCCTTGAGATCGTCTTTTTGCTCGGCGCTTTGCCAGGTAGAACCCAAGTAGGGCGGATTCCCGCAAATGTAGGTCTCGCCGCCTTCGTTTTTGAATTCAATTTCCGCCTGATCCAGCGGCGTGTTGAACAGATCATCCCCCAGCAGCTCCACCTTCTTTCCGGTCGACGGGCAGATACTCAGCCAATCCAGCCGCAAGGCATTGCCGCAAACGATCCAGTTATCCGTCGCCAGCGGCAGAAACTCCTGTAACGCATCCTGCTGACCGCGATACAGCACATCACACTGAAATTCAGCGATAATCAGCGCCAGACGCGCAATCTCTGCCGGAAAGTCGCGCAGCTCTATGCCGCGAAAATTGGTTAGCGGCAGCTCGCTGCCCAAATGCTTTTCACCCCGACGCAGATTGATTTCAGCTTCAATCGCTCGCATCTGCTTGTAGGCGATAACCAGAAAATTGCCGGAACCGCAGGCCGGATCAAACACGCGGATGCGCGCCATGCGGCGGCGCAAATTCAGCAGTTTGATTTTGTTGTCACCCGCTTCATTCAATTGCGCACGCAGCTCATCAAGGAACAACGGATTCAACACTTTGAGGATATTGGGTACGCTGGTGTAGTGCATGCCCAGTGCGCCGCGCTCTTCGTCATCGGCCACGGCCTGGATCATGCTGCCAAAGATGTCCGGGTTGATCTGTTGCCAGTTCAGGTTGCCGGCATGAATCAAATAACTGCGTGCCATGCGCGTGAAACGCGGCACGATTGTTGAGCCTGAAAACAGGCCGCCATTGACATAAGGGAAGCCGCTCGCCCAACCGGGTAAACGGGGTTCGGCAGGCGCATTGTCATCAACGTCGCGTAAGCGTTCGTTTGTCCCCTCGCCCTTCGGGCGAGGGTTAGGGTGAGGGAGCCGACTGGCGCAAGTCTGCCCCTGTTTATCTGCACTTGCGCCCTGTCGGTCGGCAACCTTGATGTTCATGGCGCGAAAGATGGTTTCCATTACTTCATGGGTATTGGCGCCATCCCGCTCGCTCATCTGCTCAATGGACTGGGTAAACAGGCCGGTGCCGTTGAAAATATCGGTGTCTTCGGCGAAGAAGCAAAACACCAGACGTGCCATAAAATGGTTCATGTCGGCGCGGCGCTCGTCCTCCGCCCAGTCCGGATTCTCGCGCAGCAGTTCAACATACAGCTTATTCAGTCTGGCCGTTGCGCGCACATCGATGGGGTTGTCCCTGATCTCCTTGATGGTGGAGATACCGGCCAGCGGCAGGAAGAAGCCGAAATGGTTGGGAAAATCCGGGTAGGCGCAAGCGATGGTCTCGCCACCAATCATCTCTTCGGCCTCAAGGTTCTGCCCGTCGGTGGCGAGGATGAACTTGGCACGGGCTTTTGTGGTGGCCGGGCTGGCGCGCAATACGTTGAGGGTTTCACCCACCGCGCCCGCTTCGCACACGGCAATATGGATGTTGTTGCGCTGCAGCACGCCACCTGCCACATCGGATATATTGTTGTTGCCGGTACGCAGGCGCTTGAGTGCGTTGTCCTTATTGCCAAAAGCGGCCAGGAACGCGAATGGAAACTCAACCGCGTCGAAGGACTGAAGGGCTAGATCCGATATCGCTTCTTCGATTTCTACTGCATTCATAGGAGCATCTTGCCTGTGTGATTTTTCCCCGCTCGCGACCGACTGAGGTTCAGTGACTGACGTGGCACTGCGGGGGACGCCATTGTAAATGGTTAGTGATAACAACGCTTATCACTAGCTGACTATTATTTGCTTTGCGGTTGTCGCGATGGTGGCCAGGTGTCGATCACTGTCCTGAGTGACGCGCCGCTTCTGGGTCGCGAAATATCAACATTGTTTTTCTGGTTTGCGAAACTCGATATTTAAAATTGCTTGTCCGGAAGCAGGCGATAGCGGGTTTTATTGAGGGGGCGAAGGTTTGCGGCTAAATCGCCATTGGCAGCATCATCACAGTGCAGTCGGTATTTGCATATATCAATGTGACAGACATCTCAGCGGGAAAGACGTACTATACGTCGGGAAGGATACGTTTCACGTCGTGAAGGACACGCTTCACGTCGTGAAGGATACGCTTCACGTCGTGAAGGATACGTTTCACGTTGTGAAGGATACGCTTCACGTCGTGAAGGACACGCTTCACGTCGTGAATGATACGTTTCACGTCGTGAAGGACACGCTTCACGTCGTGAAGGATACGTTTCACGTCGTGAATGATACGTTTCACGTCGTGAAGGATACGCTTCCCGTCGTGAATGATACGTTTCACGTCGGGAAGGATACGCTTCCCGTCGTGAAGGACACGTTTCACGTCGTGAAGGATACGCTTCCCGTCGTGAAGGACACGTTTCACGTCGTGAAGGATATGCCTCCCGTCGTAAATGACACGTTTCTCGTCGTGAAGGATACGTTTCACGTCGTGAATGATACGTTTCACGTCGTGAATGATACGTTTCACGTCGTGAATGATACGTTTCACGTCGTGAATGATACGTTTCACGTCGTGAATGATACGTTTCACGTCGTGAA
>CAIWRI010000054.1 GCA_903915035.1 uncultured Nitrosomonadales bacterium
GCAAACCAGATCAATCACTTTGATCCCGGTTTCCAGCAAGTCAACAGAAGGTGACAATTCATCAAACTTAGGTGCCTTTGCATGAATCGGACGGCGTTCTTCACATTGAATTTCACCGGCGTCATCAATAGGACGACCCAATACATCCATAATACGACCCAGCGTACCTGAACCTACCGGAACAGAAATCGGGCTGTGCGTATTGGAAACAGCCATACCGCGCTGAAGACCGTCTGACGAACCCATCGCAATGGTACGAACAACGCCATCACCCAATTGCTGCTGAACTTCGAATGTCAAACCTGCTTCTGCGATGGAACCGGCAGCAATTTGCAGCGTGAGCGCATCATATACTTTTGGCATTTGGTCGCGCGGAAATTCAATATCAACCACCGCACCAATACACTGAACAATCTTACCTTGAGTCATTTGGAATACCCCGTCTAATTTAATTTGTGTTATACAGTCTAGCCAACCGCCGCCGCACCGCTGCAGATTTCGGAAATCTCACGGGTAATTGCAGCCTGACGCGCCTTGTTATAAACCAGCTTGAGTTCAGCAATAACGCTTTTGGCATTGTCAGAGGCAGATTTCATCGCCACCATCCGTGAACTCTGCTCGGACGCCATGTTTTCCACCACGCCCTGATAAACCAGTGACTCTATATAACGCAACAGCAATTCATCGATAACAACTTTGGCTTCAGGCTCGTACAGATAATCCCAATTGCCGCGTTGTCCGCTCAGTTGCTCGCCACTTAATGGCAGCAACTGCTCAATAACAGGCTCTTGTTTCATGGTATTTACAAAATGGTTGTAGCAAATGTGAATCGCATCGATTTCACCGGCCACATACGCATCCAGCATCACCTTGACCGCTCCGATCAGGCTATCCAAATGAGGCGCATCACCCAAACCAGTCAGATTCGACTTGATTTCAGTGCCCATACGATTCATAAAACCCAGTCCCTTGTTGCCAATGGCACAAACAGCAATCTTCTTGCCCTCAGAGTCCCAGGTCTTCATACGGCTCACGACCAAACGAAGCAAATTGCTGTTTAGACCGCCGCACAAACCCTTATCCGAAGTAATCAGCACGATGCCAACCTTCTTAATGATTTCCCGTTTTACCAGGAAAGCATGCTTGTACTCAGGATGAGCATGCGACAAGTGAGCTGCCACTGCACGTATTTTTTCTGCGTAAGGACGTGCTGCGCGCATGCGCTCTTGTGCGCGGCGCATCTTGGCAGCGGCTACCATTTCCATGGCGCTTGTAATCTTGCGCGTATTTTCTACACTCTTGATTTTTGTGCGGATTTCTTTACTGCCAGCCATTTTTTACCCCTGCCTTAAACCTGCGACGCTACAACTGAGTGAAGTTGCAAAGAGGCGTGGTTAGTTGTTTTATCATAACCAACCACTTGGCAACCGTCTTTTGGTTGCTTAGTGGGATGGCTAGTCGTAACATCAGTAAACTGCAGTTGCCTTGAATTGTTCAATCGCAGCAGACAGCAACTTTTCATTATCCGCACTCAGGTCTTTTTTGGATTCAATTGTGTCCATTAATTCCTTACTATTGGACTTAAGATAAGCATGTACTGCGGATTCAAATGCCAGCGCTTTTGGCACGGCAACATCATCAAAGTATCCCTTGTTTACGCAGAACAAGGTAACAGCCATTTCAGCTACCGATAACGGGCAATATTGCAATTGCTTCATCAGTTCAGTGACCAGCTTACCGCGTTCCAGTTGTTTGCGTGTCGCTTCATCCAGATCAGAGGCGAATTGCGCAAATGCGGCTAATTCACGATACTGAGCCAGTGCCAGACGCACACCGCCACCCAACTTCTTAATCACTTTGGTCTGAGCTGCACCACCAACACGCGATACTGACACACCGGCGTTAATCGCAGGACGGATACCGGCGTTAAACAAGTCTGTTTCCAAAAAGATCTGGCCATCGGTGATTGAAATCACGTTGGTTGGAACGAAAGCGGATACGTCGCCTGCCTGTGTTTCAATGATTGGCAATGCGGTCAGTGAACCTGTCTTACCCTTGACCTCACCCTTGGTGAACTTTTCAACGTAGTCCGCATTGACGCGCGCTGCACGTTCCAGCAAACGGGAATGCAGGTAAAATACGTCGCCAGGATAAGCTTCACGACCCGGAGGACGACGCAGCAACAGTGAAATCTGACGGTATGCCCAAGCTTGCTTGGTCAAATCATCGTACACGATCAGCGCATCTTCACCGCGATCGCGGAAGTATTCGCCCATGGTACAGCCAGCATAAGGTGCCAGGAACTGCATCGCCGCTGAGTCAGAAGCCGTTGCAGCAACGACGATGGTGTAACCCAGCGCGCCGTGCTCTTCCAGCTTGCGAACTACGTTAACGACTGTCGAGGCTTTTTGACCAACGGCCACATAGATACAGGTGATGCCCTGACCCTTCTGGTTGATGATCGCATCGATTGCAACTGCTGTCTTGCCGGTTTGACGATCGCCGATGATCAGTTCGCGTTGACCGCGACCGACTGGCACCATTGAGTCAATTGATTTCAAACCGGTTTGCACAGGTTGATCAACTGATTGACGTTCAATCACGCCCGGAGCTACTTTTTCAATCTTGTCGGTCAACTTTGCGTTGATCGGGCCTTTGCCGTCAATAGGCTGTCCCAGTGCATTCACAACACGGCCGCACAATTCAGGACCAACTGGCACTTCCAAAATGCGTCCGGTGCACTTCACCAAATCGCCTTCGGTAATGTGTTCGTATTCGCCCAGAATAACGGCACCTACGGAATCACGTTCCAGGTTCAAAGCCAAACCGAAAGTGTTGCCAGGGAATTCCAACATTTCACCTTGCATAACATCGGACAAACCATACACACGTACGATACCGTCAGTTACACTGACTACAGTACCTTCGGTGCGCGCCTGGGTCAGCGCTTCGAAGTTATCGATGCGGCTGCGAATCAAATTGCTTATTTCAGAAGGGTCAAGCTTCATCTGGATATCCTTATCTTGATAAATCTATTATCAGGCTAGGGCGGTTGCCATTTCGCCAAGTCGAGTGCGTATAGAACCATCTATAACACTATCCCCGGTACGAATGACGACACCACCCAGCAAATCTTTATTGATACTACAGACCAGCTTTATGTCACGACCCAGACGTTTTTTCATCGAGACGCTGATCGCATCCTGCTGCGTTATCGTCAATTCAAATGCCGACTCCACCACAACATGAGCTGTTTTTTCTGCTTCAGCGCGCAACGCTTCAAATATTTCTGCAATTTCCGGCAGTTCTCGCACGCGGCGCTTTTCTACCAGAATCCGCACAAAGTTTTGCAGCTGCAGTGATGCCTGAGCGCCCAGCAAACCGAGTATCAGGCTTTCAACCTTAGCCTTTGCAATGCGCGGGTTTACGATGATAGCCTGTACATCAGGATGTTTTATTGAATCGGCCAGCGACGCAATCGCATCGGACCAACCCTTTAAATCTGAAGCGCTCTGCGCAACATCAAATGCGGCTTGTGCGTACGGTCTAGCTGTGGTTATGGATTCAGACATGGTGATTACATTTCCGCAACAAGTTTATCGAGCAGGTCGTTATGCGCACGGGAATCAACCTCGCGCCCCAGAATTTTGGCAGCACCTGCAAGGGCGATAGCCGAAACATGAGAGCGTAATTGTTCTCTGGCACGGAAAGCTTCCTGCTCAATTTCAGCGGTTGCACCGGCAATGATGCGATCCGCTTCAACCTTAGCCTGAACCTTTGCCGCTTCGATGATTTCACTGGCACGCTTATCTCCACTAGCAAGAATGTCAGCAGCCTTTTCTTTTGCTTCGCGCAACAACTCAGCAGCACGCTTTGCAGCCAGTTCCAGATCATGCTTCCCACGCTCAGCAGCAGCCAGGCCATCAGCTATAGTTTTTTGGCGGTTTTCAATCGCCGACATCATTGGCGGCCAGATAAACTTGGCGGTAAACCATATCAGAATGGCAAACGTTATAGCCTGCGCAATCAGTGTAAAAGTAATATCCATTTCAGCTCCTAACTTAGGCCTGTAAAACGCAGGCCTGCGCCATACTAGTGAATGACGCTTAACAGCGGGTTAGCAAATGCAAACATCATTGCCAGACCAACACCGATAATGAAAGAAGCATCGATCAAACCAAGCAACAGGAATACTTTGCCTTGCAGTACTGGCATCATTTCTGGTTGACGAGCTGCGCCATCCAGAAAGCTGCTACACATAATACCGATACCGATACAAGCACCAAGCGCACCCAAACCGATAATCAGACCAATACCAATGCCGGTGAACGCTTGAATCTGTGCCAAAAGTGCCAAGTTTTCCATCGTGTTTCCTTTCGATTTACTAAAGTTATAAAAAGTTACGACTACTGTTACTACTAGTGACTTTCATGTGCCATGGCCAGATACACCACAGTCAGCATCATGAAAATAAAGGCTTGCAATACAACAATCAGAATATGGAAGATCGACCAGCCCACACCCAGAATCGCGCCAAATATCGTACCTGCCAAGCCGGTTGCAGCCCACATTCCCAACAACAGGAAGATAATTTCACCAGCGTACATATTACCAAACAAACGCAGTGAGTGCGACAGCGGCTTGGAGACGTATTCAATCAGGTTAAACAAGAAGTTAGCAGGCCAAACCAGCGGATTTGAACCGAAGGGCGCGCAGAACAACTCATGTATCCAGCCGCCCAGTCCTTTTACCTTGATGCTGAAAAATATCATCAAAATCCACACCGACAACGCCAGTGCAAAGGTTGTATTGATGTCAGACGTTGGTACCGGACGGAAATGCTCCTGACCCAATATATTCTCGTAAACCCAGGCCATCACATCAATTGGCAAGAAGTCCATTGCATTCAACATCAAGACCCAGACAAACACGGTCAACGCCAACGGGGCGACAAAGGTATTCCGGTCACCGTGAAAGATGCCCTTGACCTGATCGTCAACAAACTCAACCAGCATTTCGACTGCAGCCTGTCGCTTTCCCGGCACACCGGCAGTCGCGCCGCGCACAATCCACCACAACAGACCAAAGGTCAATATGCCCAACACAAGTGATACGCCGAGCGTGTCCATATTGATGGACCAAAAACCACCATTACCAAATGAATGCGTACTGTATGTTAGGTGATGCGTTATATAGCTAGATGGTGTTAGCGCGTGTTCTGTTGACATTCGTTGATCCAGTTATTTTTTATTATTTCCTACAGCCCCCAGCCCTGCTCCTGATACCAGCACAGCTGCTGCAAGCCCGCCTATCAGAGCCATTGGGACCAACCCGTTAAAAAGCTTAAATACTGCCAGCAACAACATACAAATTACCAAAATCTTTGTCGCCTCAGCCTTCAGCAAAGTGATAAGCACACTGCCGGCTGACTGATCATTCTGCATTCCTGTCATTAACACACCTGCATATCCGCCGGTCATCGCCACGACACCACCCAACAAGGTTGAGATCGCCGCATTTACCGTGCCGATCAGCAAAGAGACGACACAAAAGATCAGTGTTACGATTATTTGCCAGCGTGCAGCCTTGTTAAAGGCTAACCTTATTGTTGTTTTTGTATCATCCATAGCTGAGATTTCGACCCCTTTTCAATCCCGCTCGTTTTCGGATAGACCGCATTGTCATTGATTTCATCAAATCAAGTCAAGTCACTTTATTACAATTTTTCAAACTATTTATCAACGCTTCAAGATGTTCGTGACTGGCATAGTCAATTATCAATTGGCCGGTCGCCTGCATTTTTTCCTTTATAATCACATTCGCCCCCATCAACTCAGACAATTCTTCCTGTAAATTCAACAAGTCACGACTCTTTACCGGTTTCTCGTGCTGCGGCTTAGGATTCAACCAGGCTTGTATCAGCTTTTCTGTTTCACGTACCGAAAGTCCCTCATGGGTTATTTTATTCGCAGCAGCGATTTGCTGCGCTCCCTCCAGTGCCAACAACGCGCGGGCATGCCCCATATCCAGCTGATTCTCCAGCAGCATACTTTGTACAGTGTGCGGAAGTTTCAATAATCGCAGCAAATTACTGGCAGCACTGCGCGAACGCCCGACCGCATCGGCGGCGGCCTGATGAGTCATCTCAAACTCATCAATCAGGCGCTGAATACCGACGGCCTCTTCCAGCGGATTCAGATTTTCCCGTTGAATATTTTCAATCAAGGCCATTGCCAGCGCAGCTTTATCCGGCACACTGCGCACCAGCACAGGCACATGACTTAATCCTGCTATCTGTGCTGCGCGCCAGCGACGTTCTCCGGCGATGATTTCGTAACTGTCGTCAATCAGTTGCCGCACCAGAATCGGCTGAATCACCCCCTGCGCCTTGATTGATTCGGCCAATTCCTGTAACGACTCCGCCCCCATATTGGTGCGAGGCTGGTATTTCCCCGGCTTAAGTAGTGCCACACTCAAGTCGCGCAGTACGTCATCCTTTTCACTTTTGCCCCCGGACAGCAATGCTTCCAGACCGCGCCCCAGCCCTTTTTGTGGTTTTGTCATCATTGCTTTCTTATTTTGAAACGGCTTTCATCAACGAAATTTTACAAACTATTGCCCGCGCAATGAATGAAGCCGGGTAATACCCCTGCCTAATTCATCGCGCAGATTGTTCTTTATGCTGTTACCGGGTTCTCTTCGACACCCATCAATTCACTGGCCAGGGCAAGATATGCCTGCGTACCTTTTGAAGATTTGTCGTGATGCATGACCGGCAAACCATGACTGGGTGCTTCTGCCAGCCGCACATTGCGGGGAATCGCTGTTCGATATACTTTGTTGCCAAAATGCGCCTGCAACTGATCAGATACCTGTTGCGCCAGTGTATTGCGCGGATCAAACATGGTGCGCAACAACCCTTCTATTTCCAGAACAGGATTCAGGCTCGCGCGCACACGGCGAATGGTATTGATCAGATCGCTCAATCCTTCCAGGGCATAATATTCGCATTGCATCGGAATCATCACTGACTTTGCTGCACATAAACCATTTAAAGTCAGCAAATTAAGCGCAGGCGGGCAATCAATCAGCACATAATCGTATTCATTTACCACCAATGCCAATGCGTCTCGCAAACGCGTTTCGCGCTCAGTAAATTCAACCAGCTCTATTTCCGCCCCCGCCAAATCCCGGTTAGCAGGCAATACATCATATTTCCCAACTTCTGACTTCATCAGCGCTTCGAAGATTGATTTTTTGCCCAACAATACGTGATACACCGTGATTTCCAGATCCCGTTTATCAATGCCGCTCCCCATGGTCGCATTACCCTGAGGATCCAGATCAATCAACAACACGCGCCTGTTTGCAGCGGCAAGACTGGCAGCCAGATTCACGGTGGTCGTGGTTTTTCCCACCCCGCCTTTTTGATTGGCGATGGCCATTACTTTAGTCATGCTTTCCTCCAGGTATAACAATAACCAGACTGCGTGCGGCATTGAGCTCCGGCACAACAAGCGGAATGATCCGTTCTACAACACAATCTTCCGGCACACTCGCCAACTCCTGTTCCGGTATCCCCTTCATTGCCACCCAGCGGCCATCGTCGGCAATCAAATGACGCGTCAACCGCACAAAAGCACCCAACTCGGTAAAGGCACGGGAAATAATACCGTCAAACTTGTCTGCTGCCTGAAAATCTTCCACCCTGATGCAGTGCACCCGGGCATTGACAATTGCCAGTTCAATAATCGCCTGTTGTACAAAGCCGGTTTTCTTGCTGTTGCTGTCGATTAAAGTCACGTCCCAGTCCTGGTGACAAATTGCCAGCATCAACCCCGGTAACCCGGCACCGCATCCCACGTCCAGCCAGTGACCTTTTTCCAGATACGGCAGTATCGCCAGACTATCGAGCAAGTGATGCCTGACCATCTGTTGCGGATCGCGGATTGCAGTGAGGTTATATGTTTTGTTCCACTTCACCAGCAAAGCCAGATATGCCAGCAACTTTTGCTGCACATCACGATTCACCGACAGACCCAATTGCAAAATGCCCTGCTGTAATTCCTCCGACAGCGTTTTATTCATTTGCTTTTTCACTACGGAATCCACGCTTTAAATGAACCAGCAGCAGTGAAATCGCCGCCGGCGTCACGCCTGCAATTCTCGCTGCCTGCCCCACTGTTTCAGGTTGATATTGATTCAACCTTTGTTGAACCTCTATGGACAAACCGCGCACTTCCCGATAATCCTGATTTTCTGGCAGACGCAAGGCTTCATTTTTTTCACCGCTCTTAATCTCAGTATGCTGGCGGTCGATATAACCCTGATATTTGGCTTGTATTTCCACCTGCTCTGACACCTTAGGATCTGCCGTCGCAGGTCCCGCCAACGGGATCGTCATCAAACTTTGATAGTTTACATCCGGGCGCAGCAGTAACTCATGCAGCGAATATTCATGGTCAATATTTTTTCCCAGCACGCGCTGCGCATCTTCCACAGCCAAATTGTGCGGGCTTACCCAGGTGTTGCGCAAACGCTGCTGCTCAATGACGATTGCTTCACGCTTGATTTCAAAGGCCCGCCAACGCGCGTCATCAACAATACCCAGCTTTCTTCCCGTCTCAGTGAGACGCAAATCTGCATTGTCTTCGCGTAATTGCAAACGGTACTCGGCACGACTGGTAAACATGCGATAAGGTTCAGTGACGCCCTGCGTAATCAGATCATCAACCAGTACGCCCAGGTAAGCTTCATCCCGACGCGGGCACCAGGCATCCATTTCGCGCACCTGTAATGACGCATTCAGACCGGCCAGCAAGCCTTGTGCCGCAGCTTCCTCGTAACCTGTTGTACCGTTGATTTGACCGGCAAAAAACAAGCCTTGTATCGCTTTTGTTTCCAGCGAGCTTTTCAGACCGCAGGGATTAAAGTAATCATATTCAATCGCATAGCCCGGGCGCAGTATATGCGCGTTCTCCATCCCTTTGATAGAACGCACCAATGCCAATTGCACATCGAAAGGCAAACTGGTCGAGATGCCATTTGGATAGACTTCGTTGGTCGTCAATCCTTCCGGTTCCAGAAAAATCTGATGCGAATTTTTATCGGCGAAGCGGGTTATTTTATCCTCGATGGACGGACAATAGCGCGGCCCGATGCCTTCGATAACACCGGTAAAAAGGGGCGATCTGTCCAGTCCGCCACGGATAATCTCATGGGTGAGTTCGCTAGTTTCGGTAATCCAGCAGGACATTTGCTGCGGGTGCTGGGACGCGCTGCCCATAAAAGAAAATACAGGAACAGGAACATCCCCTGCCTGCTCTTGCAACACTGAATAATTTATTGTTCGTCCGTCGATGCGTGGCGGTGTGCCTGTTTTTAAGCGACCAACCGGTAGTTTTAACTCACGCAGACGATGCGCAAGGCTGATGGCCGGCGGGTCGCCCGCACGGCCCGCCTGATAATTGGCCTGCCCCACATGAATCAGTCCTGCCAGAAAAGTACCCGTAGTCAATACCACGGTTTTTGCATGAAAACGCAGCCCCAATTGCGTCACCACACCGGTCACTCTGTCCTGCTCTACCATTAAATCATCGACTGCCTGCTGAAATAACCACAAATTGGGCTGATTTTCCAGCATACTGCGTATGGCCTGTTTGTACAGCATCCGATCTGCCTGGGCACGGGTGGCGCGCACGGCATAACCCTTACTCGAATTCAGAATACGAAACTGAATACCGCCAATGTCTGTTGCCTGCGCCATGGCACCGCCCAACGCATCGACCTCTTTTACAAGATGACCTTTACCAATACCGCCTATAGACGGGTTGCAGGACATCTGCCCCAAAGTCTCGATATTGTGGCTCAATAGCAAGGTTTTACAACCTGCACGCGCGCTGGCCAATGCCGCTTCAGTTCCGGCGTGCCCGCCACCCACCACAATTACGTCGAATATTTCAGGAAATTTCATCACAGTACAGATTTTTAAAAGTGCCGCATCATACACCGGCCTCATTCCGAAATGAACTGTTCCACGTGAAACCATCCGATCAGATATACATTCAGCACAATGACCAACATACAAATAAGCAACAGCTTAGTCCGCTTGCAAGTGGGAAACATCACGTTATGCGGTACTTTTGAAGTCGCATCTGATATTACGCACGGGCAATAAAACTTGGGGCTTGCCTTTTTAATGCGAAGTTTCTTGCCCCCTTATTTATCAGCCCTGCTTGCGGCAGGCGGGCTATTGAAGATCAATGCTACTTTTTACTATGATTTTACGGTACGGCGGGATTCCGGATCATCTTTCCTGCCTCCCTTTTAACCTCTCCCGTGTTGCCCGGTACCGGCGCAAAGTTACCGGTAATTCATCCTCAAAGCCTGAGGTATACAGTCCAATTCACTTTTGATGGTTCTATGTGATTTAGCATGGGTAAGGTATTAATTCCAATATCTAAATTAATCGCTTTCATCCACGAAAATCCAGCTCGTTTTTTTCTTAACAACGAGTGCCAACAGTATTGATATGACGCCGGCCACTGACAGCTTAAAACGGACCAGGATGGCGCGATTTCGTGGTGCATGAAGCTTGAGAAGC
>CAIWRI010000055.1 GCA_903915035.1 uncultured Nitrosomonadales bacterium
AAATGTCCGGTTGAACTGTTCATGCCAGACGCTTTTGACTTTAAGCTACATCACGCAGCACTTTTTGCACTTGGTGCTTGAAACCGCCCTGCAAAAAAAGAATCAGCGTTGAAAAATTTATTCAATATTTGAGAGGATAGGTTGCCGATCATAATATTTTCCATTTAGCATTTACTGTTAAATTGATTAAATATCACAAGCCCACTGACCTTGGGGGCGTGATTTAAAAGCTGATCTTCTGGCCTTCTTTCAGAGATTTTAAGTTATTGCTATTTTTAGAGTAAAAATATGAAAATATATCAATGTTGCAGCCACCAGGCTAAATCCCCGGTATCGCTAAACTATTTCACTGAACCGCTAGTCATACGATGATTTTCTTTCCGCTTGATTTGGGGAAAGCGCATTTTCATTTTCCAGTCAGTTACAGGTCAATTTAGTCGTCTTGGAGTCGCTCTGGACTTAATTCATTCATTTTAAAATAATTTGACAAATTATCCCGGGTGCTTGCCAGCATAAAATATGCAGTTATTAATTTTTAATCAAGGTTGTACTTTGCCATTATGAGTGAAAAAATGCTATCAGATATGACTGATTTTAAATAAGAAGTTACGATGAAGGGAGATAGGTTTTTTCTGATCAATATCCTTGATCTCGTCAGAAAAACTGTTTTATCAATGGCCGAAATAATTTTATTTACTAAAGGAAAATGAGCGTTTCAGCAAACGGCGAGGATTATAATGATGCATAAATAATATCGCAATACAGGCGCAGATAAATGTCAAAAATATCGCGTAATGCAGCAGTTTAAAAAGTGGCTGTATCTGCTTATTTTTATTCTTCGTCGCAGTCTGGCAAGCAATTTAATTGGCTTGTATGAGTTATTATGACTTGCGATTTTTTTCTTGATTTAAAATAATCCATACAAAAATTTCAAAAGACAGCTGGCGCGACTGTCTATCGCTGAGCTGGTTTCATCGGCTTGCCGGTGGCGGACTTTCCTCGTTTGGTTGCTGTTGTTTGAAACAACGTTGTTTCTGTTGATTAATTTTCAGGCATATTTTTACTCACCTCTGATTTATAATGAGCAATTCAGGCTATTTTGACTTGTTATGTCAGCGTAAAACTTAGCCTGGTGTGCCGTTTTTATCGGCGGGTACCAAAAGCACGGATCGCAGGGAGAAAATGCTGGCCTATCGCACCTTGTCCAGTTTGCGTGAATATATGCTGATTACTGCGGATAAGCGGCAGGTGGAAATTTATCGAAGAGACTATCAGGACGAATGGCAACTTGCTGTGACCGGTACGTCCTTCGTGCTGGAAAGTATAGGATGCCGCCTGACGCTGGATGAAATTTATGAAGATGTTATGCTGGTGCCCCAATCGTAGCGCAGGGGAGCCGGCATACACCACATAAAATATACCCTGCAATTATGGTTGGCTCTATGTGAAATCCCGTGGGTATTCAAAGTTATTTTTCCACTAAACTTTTAAGTTGATTCAATTTCGTGATTTTCGTGTCTTTCGTAGACACGCTTTTTAAGAGTATCCTCAAAAGCCTTCAAATATACGCAAAATGTTGTATTTTAGCAGATTTAATAATTAATTCAGTATGGTTGCGAGCCTAAAATGCTTTATCCACGAAAATCACGAACAGAGTAAAATCATGACTTTTGTGGACAATGTATTCACGCCTAAATTAACGTATTAATCACATAACGCCTTAATGTTTTTACTGAATTTTTGAAAGTGCACGATGAATCAAACTGAATATATTGACCTTCCGCCTTTAATGTCTGCTCGCGGCACAGTGCGCCTGCCAGGCTCCAAGAGCATTTCCAATCGCGTGTTGCTGCTGGCGGCATTAGCCTCCGGGGTGACTATCGTTCGCGATTTGCTGCATTCAGACGATACCGAACGCATGCTGGAAAGCTTGCAGACACTGGGGATTGTGGTGGAGCCATTAGGGGATAACGCCTATAAAATCACCGGCTGTGGCGGTAATTGGCCGAATAGGAATGCCAGCCTGTTTCTGGGTAATGCGGGCACGGCATTCCGTCCGCTCACCGCAGCCTTGGCCTTGTCGGGCGGAAATTACGCGCTGTCCGGTGTGGCGCGCATGCATGAGCGCCCGATAGGTGATCTGGTCGATGCCTTGCGGCAACTCGGTGCTGATATTCGCTATACGGGAAATGAAGGGTATCCTCCCTTGCAGATTTCGCCTGCAATGCTGACAGGTAATATGGTGCAGGTGCGCGGCGATGTATCGAGTCAGTTTCTCACGGGCTTGTTGATGGCGCTGCCGCTGACAGGTAAGACGGTTAAGGTTGAAGTGATTGGCGAGTTAATCTCCAAGCCTTACATCGAGATCACGCTGGCGATAATGAAGCGCTTCGGTGTGGTCGTTGAGCGGCAGGGCTGGCAGAGTTTTGGCGTGTCGGGCGGGCAGCGTTATATCAGTCCTGGCACGATCTATGTGGAAGGCGATGCCTCATCTGCTTCCTATTTTCTTGCCGCTGGCGCTATCGGTGGCGGACCGGTACGCGTGGTGGGGGTTGGGAAAAACAGCATACAGGGGGATGTGAAATTCGCAGCGGAGCTGGAGAAAATGGGCGCGGTGATCACCATGGGTGATAACTGGATAGAGGCTGCTGCGCCTTCTGGCGGTAAATTAAAGGCGATTGAGCTGGATTGCAATCATATTCCCGATGCAGCGATGACGCTGGCTATTGCGGCTTTATATGCGGAAGGTACGACAGCGCTGCACAATATCGCCAGCTGTCGCGTCAAGGAAACCGACCGCATATACGCGATGGCTACCGAGCTGCGCAAAGTTGGCGCGACGGTGGAGGAGGGCGAGGACTTTATTAAGGTGACAGGATTCGGGATTCAGGATTCGGGATTCAGGGAAAAATCCGGGATTTTGCTGCATCCTGCATCCTGCATCCTGCATCCTGTCATTGACACTTACGATGATCACCGCATGGCGATGTGTTTTTCACTGGCCGCTTTCGGCGGCGCGCTGCGCATCAATGACCCGGGCTGTGTCGCCAAGACTTTTCCGGATTATTTTGCGGCATTTGCCGGCGTGACTCAGGCGGTTCCGGTGATTGCCATCGACGGGCCATCCGCTTCAGGCAAGGGGACGGTTGCGCAGCGCGTCGCTGCACAATTAGGCTTTCACTATCTGGATAGTGGCGCGTTGTACCGTTTGCTGGCGACGGCGGCACTTCGGGATAGTATCGCACTCGATGATGAAACGGCACTGGCGGCTTTAGCTGCACGCATGGATATCGTGTTTAAAGGTGAGTTGATATGGCTTGATGGCGTGCTGGCAGGAGATGACTTGCGCGGCGAAACTTGTGCGGCGGGCGCTTCCAAAGTTGCTGCATTACCTATGGTCAGAGCCGCTTTACTTAACAAGCAGCATGCATTCAGATGTGCCCCCGGTCTGGTAACCGACGGACGGGATATGGGCTCAGTGGTGTTCCCGGATGCTGCACTTAAAATATTTCTGACCGCATCGGCCGAGGTGCGTGCAGATAGACGCTATAAGCAGTTGAAAGAAAAAGGAATGGATGCTAATATGCTCGACTTGTTACAGGAAATCAGGACGCGCGATACGCGGGATACAGAGCGCAGCGCCGCCCCCCTGCAACAATACCCGGATGCAAAATTGCTCGATACCACGGCGCTTGATATTAATCAGGCTGTCGCATTTGTGCTGGATAGCTTCCGGGAGAGTAGCAAAGCCCCATAGAACTCTCCGTTCCTTGGGTTTTTAACTAACCTCTGTGCAAACAGAAAAATCTTTAGGTGCATTCGATGAACGCAGACGCAACATTTAACCCAGATAGTTTTGCAGCAATGTTTGAAGAAAGTTTGACCCGCAAAGAAATGCGCGCTGGCGAACTGATTACCGCACAAGTTGTGCGTATTGACCACAACGTTGTGGTTGTAAATGCCGGACTTAAGTCCGAAAGCTGGATTCCTGTCGAGGAGTTTCTGAACGACAAGGGCGAAATGGAAGTGGCTGCCGGTGACTTCGTCACGGTTGCAATCGAATCGCTGGAAAACGGCTATGGTGAAACCAAGCTGTCGCGTGAAAAAGCGAAACGTCTGGCTGCATGGCACGATCTTGAAATCGCCATGGAAGAAGGCAAAATCGTTGAAGGTTTCGTCAGCGGTAAGGTTAAGGGCGGTCTCACCGCGATGGTTAACGGTATTCGCGCATTCCTGCCGGGTTCACTGGTTGACATTCGTCCGGTCAAGGATACGACACCGTACGAAAACAAGACCATGGAATTCAAGGTCATTAAGCTGGATCGTCGTCGCAACAACGTCGTGGTATCCCGCCGCGCTGTGCTGGAAGCTACCATGGGTGCTGATCGTGAATCAGTCATGGAAAACTTGAAAGAAGGCGCAATCGTTAAGGGCGTGGTTAAGAACATTACAGATTACGGCGCGTTCGTTGATCTGGGCGGTATTGATGGTCTGTTGCATATTACCGATCTGGCATGGCGTCGTGTTAAACATCCTTCAGAAGTCCTGACGGTTGGCGATGAAATCGAAGCGAAGATCCTGAAATTTGATCAAGAGAAGAATCGTGTTTCTCTGGGTATCAAGCAAATGGGCGATGATCCCTGGAATGGTCTGGCACGTCGTTACCCTCAAGGCACGCGCCTGTTCGGTAAGGTCACTAACCTGACTGACTATGGTTCATTCGTTGAAATCGAACAAGGTATCGAAGGTTTGGTTCACGTATCCGAAATGGACTGGACTAACAAGAATGTTCATCCTTCAAAAGTCGTTCAAGTAGGCGATGAAGTTGAAGTGATGATCCTGGAAATCGACGAACAGCGTCGTCGTATCTCATTGGGCATGAAGCAATGTCATTCTAATCCTTGGGATGATTTCGCGATCAACCACAAGAAGGGTGACAAAGTACGCGGTCAGATCAAGTCTATCACTGACTTCGGCGTGTTCATCGGTCTGGATGGCGATATCGACGGTCTGGTGCATCTTTCTGATCTGTCATGGTCACAGCCTGGCGAAGAAATGGTTCGCAACTTCAAGAAGGGTGATGAAGTTGAAGCCGTTGTTCTGGCCATTGATGTTGAACGTGAACGCATCTCGCTGGGTATCAAACAAATGGAAGGTGATCCGTTTGGCGGCTTCGCTGCAACTAATGAAAAGGGTGCTATCGTTAACGGCGTGGTTAAATCCGTTGATGCCAAGGGTGCTGTTGTAACATTGCCAGGTGATGTAGAGGCTTATCTGAAAGCATCTGAAGTGTCGGTTGATCGTGTTGAAGATCTGCGCACTCATATGAAAGAAGGCGATACTGTTACAGCGATGATCATCAGTGTTGATCGTAAGAATCGCGGCATCAGTCTGTCAGTCAAGGCGTTGAGCAAGGCGGAAGATTCAGCTGCCATGCAAAAACTGTCAGCTGACAGCAGTGCCAATGCGGGAACAACCAATCTGGGTGCGTTGCTAAAAGCCAAGTTAAGCGGCAAGTCTGAAGCGTAAGTTTGGAGAAATTGCATGACTCGTTCTGATTTGATTGCCCGGTTGGCTCAATTGCATCCACAGCTACTGGCAAAAGATGCTGAATTGGCTGTTAAAGTGATTCTTGATGCATTGTCTTCAACGCTGTCGCGTGGCGGGCGTGTCGAGATTCGCGGTTTCGGTAGTTTTGGCTTGAATTACCGGCCGCCACGTCAGGGACGCAATCCCAAGACGGGTGACAAGGTCGGTGTGCCAGCCAAGTACGTGCCTCACTTTAAGGCAGGTAAGGAACTTAGAGAGCGGGTAGGTAACGATGCAGCAGCCTGATTGTTGAAGTTGATTTGAAAAAAACGGTGATATCGAAAGATATCACCGTTTTTTTTTGTGCGTAGGGAAAATGAAAATATTAGCTAATCTTTAACAGGCTCCGGACGTCATTCCTGTGAGAATCAATTGCGTATAAATATCCCCTGATTTGATAAAGAAATAAGGGGAGAACCAAAATTATGAAAATATTATGGCGCGATAATACGAGGCGGATTCAAGGTCAGGCATCATTCACTTCGTCGAATCACGCATTAGCAATGGCATATTGGAAGGGATTAACAGCAAGGTGCCGTTGGCAAAGAGACGTGCCAGGGGTTACCGAAATATGGTAAGCGTCCAGCCGTTCCATCTTGAAGTCGTTGGCGAAAGCTAGGAGCATAGTGTCCACTTAACTTTGGTGGACACTATCATGAGCACTACGAATTCTGCGTCACGCCGACGCACGTATACAACTGAGTTCAGGCAAGGACTGGTCGCACAA
>CAIWRI010000056.1 GCA_903915035.1 uncultured Nitrosomonadales bacterium
ACGAGCAATTTGCCCTGGCTTGAACCCCATTGATAGCTGTGTCTGAATCATTGTTCTCTCTTCGATACTCAACTGCTTGTAAATTTTTCCCATGCAACATTCTCCTCTAAAAATGTTGCACTTGGTTTTTGAGCGCACCCAACTAAAAAATTCGTCTTTGCGAGTCGCAAATGCGGCTTGGCAAGCCAGTTCATCAACCATCCTCCGGATTGCCATAGCCCTTTAGCGCAATGACGAAAGTACTTTAATCCCGAACTAGCGATCCTTTTAGTTCCGGTGTCAGGTGAGGAGCGATGACTTGCAACAGCATCGGGTGAATGTTGGGGTTTCCCGCACAGATGTGTCCGGTTTTGAGGAAGGTATCTCCTCCTGACAGGTCGCTGACCATGCCGCCCGCTTCCGTGACCAGCAGAGTGCCAGCGGCCATATCCCATGACTTTAAACCTGTTTCAAAGAAACCGTCATAGCGACCCGCAGCCATCCAGGCCAGATCCAGTGCAGCAGAGCCCGGGCGACGCAGACCGGAAGTCTGTTGCATCAGGTCCTTGAAAATACCAAGGTAGGCATCCATGTGGGTGAAGTTGGTATAAGGGAAACCGGTGCCGATCAGTGCATCGGCCATGTGCAGGCGTTTCGATACGCGCAGGCGTTTGTCATTGAGGAAGGCGCCGCGCCCGCGGGTGGCAGTGAACAGTTCATTTTTGGTCGGGTCGTAAATGACCGCCTGAGTGATGATGCCTTTGTGTTGCAAAGCGATAGAGACGGAAAACTGCGGGAAGCCGTGCAGGAAGTTGGTCGTGCCATCTAACGGGTCAATGATCCAGAGAAACTCGGATTCGCCGTGGGAACCGCTCTCTTCTGCTAGAATTGCATGGTCGGGATACGCATCCAGCAGCGTTTGGATGATGGTCTGCTCGGCGGCATGATCGACTTCACTGACAAAATCCGCATGTGATTTTTTAGTAATAGTGAGATGATCAATTTTGTCGGTACTGCGATAAATCAGGTTGCCGGCGCGACGGGCGGCCTTTACCGCGATGTTGAGCATGGGATGCATAGTTTAACCTTTGTAATGAACTGCCCGGCCAGCCTGAGCAGTACGGATAGTCGAATTTAATGAGCAAATGAATCTAGCCCCGTATTCTAATTGGAAACACACTTTGTATAAACAAAATCATTTAGGCAATATCAGAGTCGTTTTAAGTCATACCTCCCATCCGGGCAATATCGGGGCGGCGGCACGCGCCATGAAGACCATGGGCTTGCAGCATTTGTATCTGATTAATCCGCGCCACTTTCCTGATCCGCAAGCATTAGCGATGGCCGCAGGCGCAGATGATCTTCTGCAAAACGCACATGTTTGCAGCACGATTGATGAGGCTTTGAAAGACGTGGTGCTGACGGTAGGGATGACGGCGAGGCTGCGCGATATTTCCAATGAGGTCTTGACGCCACGCGATGCCATGCCGCAAGTTGTGCGCCAGGCTATCATGCAACCGGTCGCTTTACTGTTTGGCACGGAAATGTCAGGGCTGACAAACGAAGAAGTGAGCCGCGCGCAGATGCTGGTGAATATCCCGGCTGATCCTGAGTTTTCGTCGCTCAATTTGGCGGCTGCAGTTCAGGTAATTTCCTATGAACTGGCAATTGCAATCCAGGGTGATCAGCCTGTCATCCAACCTTTATCGCCCGCCACGCATCAGCAGGTGGAAGGATATATGGGCCATCTGGAAAAAACATTGCATGAAATAGGTTTTTTTACCACACAGAATCCGGCACGAATGATGCAGCGTTTGCGCAGATTGTATGCCAGAACAAGGTTGGAAGCCGACGAGATTAACATTTTGCGCGGTATCTTGAGTGTAACGACCGAGTACAATGCGCGCCTTAAGTCACGATATTTGCAGGAGCAGCAGAAAGATGTCTAGTGTTTAAAAACATCAAAGAGGATATTGCCAGCGTTTTTGATCGTGACCCGGCAGCGCGTACGACTTTTGAAGTGCTCACCTGCTACCCGGGCTTGCATGCAAGAGTGATACACAGGCTGGCTAACTGGCTGTGGCGTGCAAATTTTAAATGGCTGGCACGTTTTGTGTCTTTTCTGAGCAGGGCGGTGACAGGTATTGAAATACATCCGGGCGCGGTCATCGGGCGTCGCTTTTTTATTGATCATGGCATGGGTGTCGTCATCGGAGAGACCGCCGAAATTGGCGATGATGTGACCATTTATCATGGTGTGACGCTGGGCGGTACTTCCTGGCGTCATGGCAAGCGTCATCCGACGCTGTGCGATGGCGTAGTCGTGGGGGCGGGGGCGAAAATCCTGGGGCCGATCACTATCGGTGCAGGCGCTAAGGTCGGCTCGAACGCAGTGGTGGTCAAAGATGTGCCTGCAGGAACAACCGCTGCCGGAATCCCTGCACGGATTCTGGATGAAGAAAAGAAGAAAATTTCGGGGTTCGATGCCTATGGCGTTGGCAATGATCATAATGATCCGGTATTCAAGGCGATACACGGTCTGCTGGGGCACAGCGTAACCGTGGATCAGCGCATTGATTTTATTTTGCAGCAATTGGAAAAAATGGGTGTGAGCGTTGAGGAGGAACGTGCAACGGCTGATAAGTTTGACCCTAATCATTTGAATAAAATAGTTGATTAAAAAATTCAAGTATTATATGATTTGCCTTACTGACAACGACAGTTGATCGTTTGTTGAATAACTTTTAAAAGGTCTGGAAATAAAATGCGATTGACTACCAAGGGGCGTTTTGCCGTAACGGCAATGGTTGATTTGGCGATAAACGGCGGGCGTGGTCCGGTAACGCTTGCGTCTATCAGTGAGCGACAAAAAATATCATTGTCCTATCTTGAGCAATTGTTCGGTAAGTTGCGCAGAAATAATTTGGTGGAAAGTGTGCGGGGCCCGGGCGGTGGCTATTATCTGGCCAAAATCGCAAATAAAATAAAGATCGCTGAAATCGTGCTGGCTGTTGATGAACCGCTTGATTCGACGCACTGTGCTGAAAAGGGTGATTGTTTCGATGGAAAGCCCTGTTTAACGCATAATCTATGGATGAGCTTGAATGAAAAAATTTATGCTTATCTGGATTCGGTAAATTTGCAGCAATTGGTAGATGGGCAGGCCAAACCCGCCACAGGTGTCACTGCCATTTCGATTAACAGAAGTGCTGTCAGATAATCTTCAAGTTTAAGCCAAGAGAGAGTTGATAATGAAATTGCCGATTTATATGGATTATTCTGCAACCACACCGGTTGATCCGCGTGTGGCAGAAAAAATGATCCCTTATTTATGCGAGAAGTTTGGTAATCCAGCCAGTCGTTCACATGCTTTTGGCTGGGAAGCGGATGCCGCCGTGGAGTTGGCCAGGGAGCAGGTTGCATCACTGGTTAATGCGGATGCAAAAGAAATCGTCTGGACCTCAGGAGCTACCGAATCGAATAATCTTGCCATCAAGGGCGCTGCACATTTTTATCAGGGCAAGGGGCGTCATCTTGTCACCATGCGCATTGAGCACAAGGCGGTGATCGACACGTTCCGCGAACTGGAGCGTGAAGGATTTAGTGCGACCTATCTTGATCCTGAGAGCAATGGCTTGCTTGATCTTGAAAAGTTGAAAGCCGCCTTGCGGCCAGATACTATTTTGGTCTCCGTGATGCTGGTGAACAACGAAATCGGCGTGATACAGGATATTGCTGCGATTGGCGAAATTTGTCGTGAAAAAGGTATTCTGCTGCATGTGGATGCCGCACAGGCGACCGGAAAAGTTGTTATAGACCTGAAAAAACTCAAAGTGGACTTGATGTCTTTCTCGGCACATAAAACCTACGGACCGAAAGGCATAGGCGCACTGTATGTGCAGCGCAAGCCGCGAGTGCGCCTGGAAGCGCAAATGCATGGTGGTGGTCATGAGCGCGGTATGCGCTCCGGTACGCTGGCAACGCATCAGATTGTCGGCATGGGCGAGGCGTTTCGCATTGCGCAGGCGGAAATGGCTACCGAAAATGAGCGTATCCGCATGTTGCGGGATCGCCTGATGGCAGGTCTCATGGATATGGAAGAAGTGCATCTGAACGGTGATCTGCTGCAGCGCGTGCCGCATAATCTGAATCTGAGTTTCAACTATGTCGAAGGCGAGTCGCTGATTATGGCGATCAAGGATGTGGCTGTATCCAGCGGTTCGGCTTGCACCTCGGCCAGCCTGGAACCGTCTTATGTGTTGCGTGCATTAGGACGCAGCGATGAGTTGGCGCATAGTTCCATTCGCTTTACAGTGGGGCGTTTTACCACGGTTGAGGAAGTCGATTACGTGATTGCACTGATGAAGAGCAAAATCGATAAGCTGCGTGAATTATCACCGCTGTGGGACATGTACAAGGAAGGCATTGATTTAGACACCGTACAATGGGCAGCACATTAACAATCTGTGAAGGGTAGATGGATAAGGGATAAGGGTAAAAGCCGGGGAGGGATAAGGAGGAAGAGGGAAGGGTAAAAACTCGGAACGGTGAGTGAATTTACCCTTTACCCTCCTCACTTCCCTCTTCTCTTTAAAACTCTTCCCCTTTCCCTCTTCGCCCTTCCTTGAGACTGACAAGGAGCATTAAAATGGCATACAGTGAAAAATTATTGGATCATTACGAAAATCCGCGTAACGTGGGTTCTTTTGCAAAGGATGATGAAGGTCTGGGAACCGGCATGGTTGGCGCCCCGGCCTGTGGCGACGTGATGAAGTTACAGATCAAGGTCGGTCGTGACGGCATTATCGAAGATGCCAAATTCAAGACTTATGGTTGCGGTTCAGCCATTGCCTCCAGCTCTTTAGTGACTGAATGGGTCAAGGGCAAGACAATAGAGCAGGCTTTGGAAATCAAAAACACCCATATCGCCGAAGAACTGGCATTGCCACCGGTGAAAATTCACTGCTCGATTCTGGCAGAAGATGCGATCAAGGCGGCTGTAGCGGATTACAAGTCCAAGCATGCTGCCAGCATAGACATTGCTGCCTGCACAGGTAGTTGCTAATATCAAGGAGGTAAATAGAATGGGCGTTACTCTCACGGAGTCGGCGGCGAAGCATGTACAAAACTTCATCGCCAAGCGGGGAAAAGGCATCGGTCTGCGTATCGGTGTACGTACCAGTGGTTGTTCCGGTATGGCATATAAACTTGAATTTGCGGATGCGCTCGATAGTGACGATCTGCAATTTCAAAGTCATGGTGTGACCGTGCTGGTTGATACTAAGAGCCTGCCGTATGTAGAAGGCATGGAGTTGGACTTTACCCGGGAAGGATTGAATGAAGGTTTTAAATTCAACAATCCTAACGTGAAAGGCGAATGCGGTTGCGGTGAGAGTTTTCAGGTTTAGTGGTAAAACAATCGGCCGCCTCAATGATTGTCAAGCGCTAAGCGCCTGTAATGATTGTGGCGGCTAAATGCTACAGGTTTATTGCATGTCCTCTTCAGAATTTAACTTTCAGCAAAATCACTTCCAGTTGCTCGGCCTGCCCGCTGTATTCAAGCTTGATAGCGCACAGCTTGAACGGCTGTTTCGTGCCTTGCAGGCACAGGTGCATCCGGATAAGTCTGCACATCTGCCGGATGTCGAGCAGCGTCTTGCCATGCAGCGCTCAACGCGGGTGAATGAAGCGTATCAGACGTTAAAGAGTCCGCTGCGCCGTGCCCGCTATCTGTTATTACTCCAGGGGGTGGATACGCAGGAAGAAACCAATACGGCGATGCCGGTTGACTTCCTGATGGTGCAGATGGAGTGGCGCGAGGCCGTGGCCGATGCAGCAAAAGCACGTGATGTCGACGCGCTTGAACAACAAGGCGCCCGTATGAAGCAGGAGACGCATGAGTTGGAAGCTGCGCTTGCTGTTAAAATGGACGACGAACATGATTACGCAGCGGCAGCAGCAATCGTGCGCAAGTTGCGTTTCATGGAAAAACTCGCGGAAGAAATAGACTCCGCTTACGATGAAATTGATAACTAAAGCTGGTAAGTGGACAGTGGAAAGTAAAGAGTGGTTTACAGGCTTTGGCTACTCACCACCGACTACTCGCTACTGACTACTAACCACTTGCTACTGACCACTCACGACTCCCTATGGCATTATTACAAATATCCGAACCCGGTTTAAGCACTGCACCGCACCAGCACAGACTGGCAGTGGGGATTGATTTAGGCACCACCAATTCGCTGGTCGCTACAGTACGCAACAGTCTCAGTGTGGTGCTGCCCGATGAACATGGCCGCTCGATGTTGCCCTCCGTGGTGCGTTATCTTGCCGATGGCAGTGTGATCGTCGGAGATGCCGCACAGTCGGCACAGAGCGAAGATCCGGTTAATACCATTCTTTCAGTAAAACGTTTCATGGGGCGCGGACTGGCTGACGTAGGGGATATCAGTCGCCTGCCTTACCGCTTTGTTGATGCATCTAGCTGTCTGCCGACCGGCAGGCAATGCTCAACAGAGGCGGCTTCTGCCAAACATGGCATGGTGCAACTGCGCACAGTGGCGGGGGTGAAGAGCCCGGTTGAAGTGTCTGCTGAAATTTTGAAGGTACTGCGCGTGCGCGCTGAGGCCTCATTAGGGGGGGAATTGACGGGGGCGGTGATTACCGTGCCCGCCTATTTTGATGATGCGCAGCGCCAGGCGACCAAGGATGCGGCGAAGCTGGCCGGTATTAATGTATTGCGTCTGCTCAATGAGCCGACTGCAGCCGCGATAGCCTATGGTCTGGATAATGCCTCGGAAGGGGTTTATGCCGTCTATGATCTGGGCGGCGGTACCTTTGATATTTCCATTCTTCGTCTGTCGCGCGGAATCTTTGAAGTGCTGGCAGCTAATGGCGACTCTGCGTTAGGAGGCGATGATTTTGATCAACGCATCCATTGCTGGCTGCTGGAAAAGAATCAGTTATCCGCACTCAATCCCAAGGATACCCGCTTGTTGCTCACTCTGGCGCGTGCCGCCAAGGAGCAGTTGACCGAACATAACGAAGCGCACATTACGGCGGTATTATCTAATGGCGCCGTTATCGACAACATGCTGACAGAGGCTGAGTTTCACACCCTGTCACAGAATCTGATTCAGCGCACGATGCAGCCTTTGAAGCGCGCTTTGCGGGATGCAAAACTCAGCGTTGACGATGTCAAAGGTGTGGTGATGGTCGGCGGTGCGACACGCATGCCGCAAGTGCAACAGGCCGTTGGCCGTTTTTTCAATCAAACGCCGCTGACTAACCTTGATCCGGATAAAGTTGTCGCGCTGGGCGCTGCAATTCAGGCGAATCTGCTGGCGGGTAACCGCACGGGGGACGACTGGCTGTTGCTGGATGTGATCCCGTTGTCCCTGGGCCTTGAGACCATGGGCGGATTGTCTGAAAAAGTCATCCCGCGCAACAGTACCATTCCTACCGCGCGCGCACAGGAATTTACCACCTATAAGGACGGTCAGACGGCAATGAGCCTGCATGTGGTACAGGGTGAGCGCGAACTGGTGAGCGATTGTCGTTCTCTGGCAAAGTTTGAACTGCGGGGTATTCCTCCCATGGTGGCGGGTGCGGCACGGATCAGGGTAACTTTTCAGGTCGATGCAGACGGGTTGCTGACGGTAGCAGCGCGCGAATTGACCAGCGGCGTTGAAGCGGCGATTGTCGTGAAGCCGTCCTACGGTCTGTCGGATGCCGAAATCACCCGCATGCTGCAGGATTCGACGCAATTCGCGCAGGACGATATGCAGGCGCGTGCCAGGCGCGAGCAGGAAACAGAAGCCAGACAATTGATGGACGCCGTACAACATGCGATGGCGCAGGATAGCGATTTGCTGGATCAGGCGCAGCGTGCTGATATTGAAATACAGTTGCAGAACTTACAGGATGCGCTCAGTTCAGCGGATCAACAAATGATCAAACGCGCCATTATGGCTTTAAACGAAGCAACGGTTAGTTTCGCGCAGTCACGCATGGATAAGAGTGTGAAGCGGGCGCTGGCCGGCATGAATATTTCTGATCTGGAGACAAAATAATGACGCAAATCATCGTGTTACCGCATGAAGAGCTATGCCCGAATGGCGTATTGCTAAATGTTGCGCCGGGTATTTCGATTTGCGATGCCTTATTGCGCAACGGGGTCGATATCGAACACGCCTGCGAAAAATCTTGTGCCTGTACCACTTGCCATGTCATCATCCGTGAGGGTTTGAATTCCCTTAATCCTGCTGAAGAACTCGAAGATGATATGCTGGACAAGGCCTGGGGCCTGGAGCCGAACTCACGTTTGTCCTGTCAGGCCATTGTGGCCAATGTCGATCTGGTGGTGGAAATACCGAAGTACACGATTAATATGGTTAAGGAAGGCTGATATGAAGTGGATAGACGTACGCGACATCGCCATTACGCTGGCTGAAAAATTTCCTGATATTGACCCGCGCACGGTGCGTTTTACTGATCTGCACAACTGGGTTGTCGATCTGGACGGCTTTGACGACGATCACCATCATGGCGGCGAAAAAGTGCTCGAAGCGATACAGGCAACTTGGATAGACGAGGCAGACTGATATGTTAAAACTTTGGCGCCGCATACCAAACAGAGCCCTGTATTTGGCAGGTTTCCTGTACGTCTGTTCACTGATGGGGTTTGGTTTCTATCTGCAATATGTCAAACATCAGGAACCTTGTCCCTTATGTATGGTGCAGCGGATGATTTTTATCGCGATTCTGTCGTTATTCCTGCTGGCGGCAGTGCAAGGCCCGAAACGAATTGGCGCAATGCTTTACGCCGTGCTGATCAGTTTGCTGTCCTTGTCAGGCGTTGCCGTTGCGGTGCGCCATATCTGGATTCAGCATCTGCCACTGGATCAGATTCCCGCCTGTGGTCCCGATCTGGATTACATGCTGGATACCATGCCGCTGGCGCGCGTGTTCAAGGAATTGTTGCACGGTTCCGGCGAGTGTGCCGCACATGGCTGGACGCTGTTTACCCTGGGAATTCCGCAATGGTCATTGCTGTGTTATCTGGCGCTGGGTGCATTCTCGATATTGATTGCACTGAAAAAACCATCACGTTAATCCCGCTGCTGAGCTATTTCTGCGTATCTTTCCCGCTATAGACTATCAGCGATATTGACCGGTTGTGCGCCTGCCGGTATCGTATGCTGTCAGGATTTGCAGGATTTTTAATATCAGGTGAATGATCAGAGCGGGAAATAGCAGGCACTCAGCAGCACTCATCAGGCAAGCAGCATCGCCAACAATTGCATCAACCGCTACGAATTTAAGCTGTTGCGCAAGTTTATGCTGGCGCAGCAGAGTATTCAATGACTGACGCGCTCATGTGTTGTTGTGATAGAGCGTCTTTACAAGGTCACGATGAATCGTTTTATGATGACGAATCTGCGGGGCTATAGCAAAAAGAGCCACAAGATCATGGTAAGCAGGGCGACAGCCGCGGACAGAGATTTATTGATGCGAAATATAAAATTGTTCAAGAATTTGTGAGAAAACCTTTGATTGATTCCTGCTTCGGGAACCAACTTATTGCAGGGTGCGCTCAAAAACCAAGTGCAACATTTTTAGAGGAGAATGTTGCATGGGAAAAATTTACAAGCAGTTGAGTATCGAAGAGAGAACAATGATTCAGACACAGCTATCAATGGGGTTCAAGCCAGGGCAAATTGCTCG
>CAIWRI010000057.1 GCA_903915035.1 uncultured Nitrosomonadales bacterium
ATCCAATGAAAGGGGCTACCATGCTGGCGACTTTGCAAGCGCCGGGCGTCTCGCCGTCGTTCAGTCGTCCGGCGGCCAGCAACGGCAATCCGTTCTCGGAATCGCTATTTAAGACCCTGAAATATTGACCTGAATATCCGCGGTGATGAAGGAGAAATTGCCAGCAATATGCAGCATATTTATAGCAGGTACGGTATAATTATGTGACTGATTTAATTTATTTAATTGATTGCTACTCCGCTACCGGCCTGGAAATACGAGCGTTAATTCGCTGATCGTAGATCAGAAGCCTGCCCGGGAAGCCAGTCAAGACGGGTAGTCAGGCCATCTATTGGGGTGGCCTTTTTTTTCGAACAGCTCATCTCTGACCGACGGCGATGCTGAAATTCAGGAATGATTCGGACGCAAAATATGATCGCGTCGAAGCCTTTTGGCAATCCAGGAGTCCAGCGGGTGCTCCCTTCAAGGAGGGGCGAACCCAGTGGGTTTCAACTATTATAAGGAGCATGACCAATGACCAACGCACAACGCAAAGCACTCAGTCGCATGAATCAAATGAATTTATTAAGTGGCGAGAGCAAACCTGAATCAACGTCCGGCAACGTATTTTGCCCGCATGAAGCAGGCGCATACTACCTTGTAACGGTGGGAACTGTCGGCAAAATCATCAAGCTATTCGCCAAGGACATCGAGCCGCCCGTTTACACCTACGCCATCACCACCATTCAATTTGAACAGGATACGGATACCGGCAAATGGTTCTGGTTTGATGGTCGTGAAAAGTTATCCCCGCGCAAAAACCAGGATGGCTGGCGTGTTGGCAGCAAGAAGTTATATGACACACGCGAAAGCGCAGAGGCTGAGTTACAGCTTGTGATGGTCAAAAACGGTGACCGGGTGACCAGGGTACATGACCTGCCAGACTGTATGACTAAACTGAAAAAGATCCGTAGTGCCCACCATCCGGATCGCAACAACCCCGATTCAGACCATGATCTCTATCAGTCTGTTGTCGAGAAAATTGACAGGATGCGTGCAGTAAGTCTGTAAGCAGGCGATGAATGACTGCCGCTCAAGGCCCTCAAGCATGCCTTGAGCGTGGTTAGCCCTGTTTCAGACATCAAACAGGGTTGCCCACAGCGCCAGCGCCGCATGGGCATCTATTCCACCGATAGCGATACGGCAAGGAGAGGCGTCATTAAGCCGCATACGATGCTGGGTCTGACGCAGTGCTCGATAAAGGTCGCGCACCTGACAGGCCAGTTCAACATCAATCAGACCTAATTGTGCTGCCAGTTTTAGCAAGGCCAGATTGCCGACATTGGCTGTGAGCTGCGGATATTGATGCGCATAGTTCAGCACCAGATATTGCACCATGAACTCAATGTCCACCATCCCGCCCCTGTCATGCTTGATATCGAACAAGTTGCTGTGATTGGCATGCCCCTCGTGCATCTTTTGCCGCATATTGATAATCTCTGTACGCAAGTTTTCGCTGTCGCGCGGCAAACTTAATACTTGCTGACGTATACCTTCAAAAGAGCGGCCTATTTCCACATCCCCCGCACAAAACCGCGCCCGCGTCAGCGCCTGATGCTCCCAGACCCAGGCTTGAGCTAATTGATAGCCGGTAAAGGCTTCAATGGAACTCACCAGCAAGCCGCTTGCCCCGTTCGGACGCAAACGTAAATCTGTCTCATACAGCCGGCCTGAAGCGGTATAACTGCCCAGCATGGCATTGATGCTCTTACCCAGCCGGGCATAATTTTCCTGCGCATCCGGATGATCGTCATCAAACAGGAAAATCATATCCAGATCGGAGGCATAACCCATCTCCTTGCCGCCTAACTTCCCGTAAGCAATGATGGCAAAGCGTGCATGTTCGGTGTGTCGTTTGCGTGCGCTTGACCAGCACAGCGCAAGAACCTGGCGCAAAATCAAATCTGCCAGGTCGCTCAAATGATCGCTGAGTTTTTCCAGCGGCAGCAAACCTTGCAAGTCCATCGCCAGCAAATAAAAGATCTGTTCCTGCTGGACATGATGCAATACTTCCAGTTGCCGCTCCTTATCACCGGCGCAATCGGCTAACCTCCCCTGCAAGTCCAGGTCAATTTGCGACCAGACCGGTGCACGGTAGAATGTGCTCACATCGAGCAATTCATCCAGCAGCGCGGGATGTTGTGCCAGATAACCTGTCGCCCAGCTACTGGCTGACAGCAGCCGCATCAGGCGATCCAGCGCCTGCGGATATTCCGTCAGAAAAGCCAGATAGGCAGCACGGCGGCTGATCGCGTCCAGCAGGGTTAACATGCGTGACAAGGTGGCATCAGGATCGCTGTATTGAGCGCCCATCGTGATAAATTTCGGGATTAACTGGTCTACGCGTTGCCGGCTGAGATCGGGTAAATGCCGGTAACGCAAACCGGCGCGCAATTGCAACAGCCTTAATGCACTCTCTTTAGCCGCCTGATAACCCAGCATTTCGAGTTGCAAAGTTAATTCGTCCTCTTCGATATGCTCACTCCAAAGCGTGCTGATCGGCTGTTCCAACTCGCCGAAAATCTGATTGAACTGTTCGGCGACCAGCACACGATGGCGATCCAGTTGTTGTAACATCAAGGCGTAATCCACATAGCCCATAGCTTGCGCGATAATCTGTTTATCCTCATCCTTTTCCGGCAAGGTTTGAGTTTGCTGATCATCCAGATATTGCAAACGATGTTCCAGATTGCGCAAAAAAATATATGCGGCGTCCAGCCCCTCTACCACGGAGACCGCCATCTGGCCGTTGTCAGCCAATTGTTTGAGCACAGCACGCGTCGGCAGTATGCGTAATTTTGCATCCTGTCCACCACGGATCAACTGGAAGACTTGCGCCATGAATTCAATTTCACGAATGCCGCCTGAGCCCAGCTTGATGTTATCCAGCCGGTCGCGGCGCTGTACTTCCTGACGGATTTGCGCATGCAGCTTGCGCATTGAATCAATCGCACCGAAATCGAGATATTTTCTGTAAATAAAGGGCTGATAAAGCGCTTTCAATTCCGCCTCATGGCGGCTCAGTTCAGGTGCGACCACGCGCGCCTTGATCCAGGCATAGCGCTCCCATTCCCTCCCCTGAGAGATAAGATACTCTTCCAGTGCGACAAAACTCATCACCAGCGGGCCGCTGTCACCGTAAGGGCGCAAGCGCATGTCCACGCGAAAGACATAACCGTCACGGGTCGCTTCATTGATGATAGAAATCAGGCGCCGCCCCAGCCGGGTGAAAAATTCATGATTACTGAGGGTACGCACACCATTGGTCTGTCCGTCTTCCGCATACAAGAAAATCAGATCAATATCAGAGGAGACATTCAACTCCTCGCCGCCCAGCTTACCCATGCCGACGACCAGCAGTTCCTGCACAGTGTTGCTCGCCTCACCAACGGGACTGCCAAATTGCCCCTGTAAAACAGTCATCAGGCAGGCCTGTGCTGCGCATACCACAATTTGTGCAAGCTGAGTCATTGCCTGCATCACTTCATTCACATCACACAAGCCATTCAAATCACGCAGCATCAGCTTGATCATCACCTGTTTACGCACCAGGCGCACTGCGCGTGCCAGCTCAGCCTCATCTTGCAAATTAAATCCGGATTGCACTAATAACTGTTCAATATCAGCGCGATTACACGGGAGCATGAAATTTTGCAGCAGCCAGGCGAGCAATAACGGCTCGGCTTCCAGCACTCGTCTGGCATAACGACTACAGTACATGGTTTTTTGCAACATGCCGGGAAAGCCCGTTTGCAACAAGTTTTCAGTATTCATGGCTGTATTACCGTGCTGATAAGTTAGAATGCACTTTACCAGTCGTGAGTAGCTAGTGGCAAATGGTAAATGGCCATTCTGCTACTTGCTACTTGCTACTATTAACTCACTCATTACGACTCATGCTCAATTCACGCCCCGTTCGCCTGCTCTGGCACAGTTTAAACTGGCTGACACGTATGACGCTGATCACAACAGCTGGCATCGCGATACTGTGCGCGATTATCGTCATGGTACTGCGCTATTGGCTGCTGCCGGATATTGAACAATTCCACGACAAAATCACCACCTCCCTTTCCGGCGCAATGGGCAATCCGGTCACTATCAGCAAGATTAAAGGCGACTGGTATGGTCTGCATCCTCATCTGAGCTTGACCGACATACGCATCATTGATAGTCAGGGGCAAGTTGCCCTGGCGTTACCGAACATCGATGCCAGTGTTTCCTGGTTATCATTACTCGCCGCTGAATTGCGCCTTGCCAGTCTGGAAATCGACCGGCCTCAACTGCTGGTACGCCGGGATGTAACGGGAAAAATTTATATCGGCAGTATCGCCGTCGCAACGGAAGGCACTAACAGTAATTTTTCCGACTGGCTGTTACACCAGCCCCGCATCGTTGTGCGCGATGCGGTCATCGTCTGGCAGGATCAACTGCGCGGTGCACCGGCATTGCAACTCAGCCAGGTCAATCTGCGCATAGAAAACCTGTTCAGTCATCATCAATTCGCACTGCGTGCCGTGCCGCCTGGCAAACTGTCTACAGCGCTGGATCTGCGTGGCGACTTCCATGGTCGTCATTTCAATCAGCTAAGTAAATGGGATGGACAACTTTTCACCCGCTTGGATTACATTGACCTGCAAGCCTGGCGAGCCTGGTTAAATCTGCCCGCGGAATTAAGTCGCGGACATGGTGGACTGCGTAGCTGGCTGAGCATCAAGGGGGGACGCTTATCGCAAATAACGGCAGATTTGCAATTACACGATGTCAGCAGTCGACTGGGCGACAAGCTACCGGAAATGGAAGTGCATTATTTGCGCGGTCGGGTCACCTGGAAAATGCTAGCTGATGGCTGGGATTTCGCCACCCAACATTTGAGCATGAGATTAACTAACGGATTATCATTGCAACCCACTGATTTTTATTTCCGCGCCACCAGAAAAGCGAATCAACCGGGGGGAGAATTGCGTGCTAATCAGTTGCAACTGGAAACGCTGGTTAGTCTGTCTGACTTTTTGCCACTGGAAGCGGGGCTGCGCAGTCAACTGACTGCCTACGCCCCACGTGGTCATGTCAGCAAACTCGATCTTAACTGGCAAGGCACAACGCCCCTTGTTTACCAGATCAAGGGCCAGTTCGATAATCTTGCCATGCAAAAAACAGACAGAATGCCCGGTTTTTCCGGTTTGTCTCTCAGCGTGGATGGCAGCGAACGCAGTGGAGACCTGAACATCAATACTCGTAATCTGACACTGGATGCGCCCGACATCCTGCGCGAAGCATTGTCAATTGACACACTGACAGGGCAAGTCCACTGGCAACGCGACAAAGGCGAACTTGGCATCCGCATTGTCAGTCTGGCGGTTGCCAATGCTGATCTGGCAGGTACTGTCGCTGGCAGTTTTAATACCAAAGCAGGGACAAAAGGCAGTACAGATCTAACCGTCAACCTGACTCGCGGCGAAATCAAATACGCTGCCAAGTACACGCCGCTGTTCGCGCTAAACAAAAAAGACAGCGACTGGCTTAACGGGGCAATATTGTCCGGACACACTGAAGATTTCAACCTGCTGATCAAAGGAAATCTGGACGACTTTCCACTGGATGGCACAAAGAAAACCCTTTTCTCACTCAATGCGCATGCAAAAGATGCCACGCTCAAATATGCACCGGACTGGCCGGAGATAGAACATTTATCCGGTGAATTTTCAATTCGTAACAACAGAATGTCCGTACAGGCATCCGCTGCGACGATACTGGCGGCGAACATCAGCCACCTGTCCATCCTCCAGCCTGACATGGCAAAATTCGACACGCCATTGCAAATCAATGGCGTAGCTGACGGGCCGAACAACACCTTTTTAGAATTCATCCAGCAAAGTCCGGTGAGGGGTTATATCGACGGCTTTACCGACGGCATCAAGGCCAGCGGCAACGGTCATCTGGATTTAGCTGCACAAATTCCTTTGCTGATGAGCCGACCTGCGAAAGTGTCCGGCCTGTTTCGCGTACAGGGTAGCGATGTGGATCTGGGGGCGAGTATCCCCTGGCTGCGCAATACGCAAGGCACACTGAGTTTCACTGAAAGCGGCATGAAAACCAATACTGTCACGGCCAACATACTGGGTGGACCGACAAGCCTGAATATTTTAACTTTGCCCGGTGGCGAACTGCGTGTCAACTTAAAAGGACGCTCCAACATGGAGGTCTTACGCAAGACCGAATCCACGCCGCTGCTCAATTATCTGCAAGGCGAGACGGCATGGGATGCAAACATTAGTGTTGTGAAAAAAATTGCCCAGCTGACGATCAACTCAAACTTGCAGGGCATCAACTCTTCACTGCCGGCTCCATTCAATAAACAGGCCAATGAAAGTTGGCCATTACACATTGAAAAGAAAAATGTTGCGAAAAATCAGGATGTAATTACTGCGCAACTGGGCAATTTGCTCAAAGCGCATCTGATCAGTACAGAGCTAAACGGTGTAACCAGTATCGGACGCGGGACAATCAATTTCGGCACTCAGCGCAGTGCTTCCGGCAAAGAAGATCCTTCGGCAGGAATATGGCTGACAGGAAATCTGCCTGTTTTATCGCTGCAAGGCTGGAATGGTTTGGGCACAGGTTCAGGGCCGTCGATACCGGTCTCAGGTGCCAATCTGCACATTGATCAATTGACCGGCTATGGTATAAATATGAATGATCTGCAACTCAACCTCGCAAAGCGCAGTGACGGATTTGCGCTACAATTGTCAGGCAAACCGTTAAATGGCGAAGTCGTATGGCAACCGCATGGTTATAACGGCAGCAGCAAAATTTCCGCCCGTTTACATAATCTTTTTTTGACCACGACTGAAGATAAAGCAGGTTTTCCCGTGAAGCCCCCTGCGGCAGCGCATCCGCAAACCCTGCCTGCAGTGGATTTCAATATTGAAAATTTACAGTATAAAAACAAGAGTATTGGCCATGTTGAAGTGGTGGGCTTTCCGGAAGGGCAAGACTGGCGATTAAAACGCCTGAATGTGGCCAATCCGGATGGCATCCTGAGCGGAGACGGCCTGTGGCGCAGTGCGCCGATGCAGACCGAAGTCAATCTATTGCTGGATATTTCCAATGCCGGAAAAATTCTGACCCGCTCGGGCTATCCCAACACGGTTAAAAACGGCAGTGGACAATTGCTAGCCCGGTTGAGTTGGGACGGTCAACCGGATAATTTTAACTATGCCTCGCTCGATGGTACACTTAAGCTTGATACCGGTCGTGGTCAGTTTCTCAAAATGGATCCGGGCTTTGGGAAACTGCTCGGTATTCTGAGCCTGCAAGCACTACCTAAACGTATCACGCTCGACTTCGCCGATGTATTCAGTGCCGGCTTTGAGTTTGACAATATCAATGGCAATGCGCAAGTCAGGCATGGTGTGATGCAGACGGATGACTTGCATATAGAGGGCTCTTCAGCCAAGGTAACAATGAAAGGCCAGATCAATTTAAACAATGAAACGCAAAATCTTCGTGTTGTCGTATTGCCAACGCTAGGTTCCAGCATATCCATGTTGAGCGCGTTTGCAGGAGGACCTGTGGTGGGAATAGGGACATTGATTGTCAATAAGGTACTCGGAAATCCTCTCGATAAATTGATGGCGTATGAATACAATATCACGGGTGACTGGAGCAATCCAAATGTCGTCAAATTAGGTCGAAAACAGCTCAGAGCGGGTCTGCTGCCTGCCGAATAAGCGGGCGTATCGCCAAAATAACAGGGAGAATCATGTCATTCCAAACCAGCAAAACATCTCAGCTCGATACCTTTAAGGTAGCCGCAATTCAAATGGCTTCCGGACCGAATGTCGCAGGAAACTTAAGCGAAGCTCGCCGCCTGATCGCACGTGCTGCCGAGCAAGGCGCGCGTCTGATTGTATTGCCGGAATTTTTCGCCGTCATGGGTATGACCGGAAAAGACCAATTTGCAGTATGCGAACAACCGGGTTCCGGTCAGATACAAAATTTTTTGCGCGAGACTGCGCTTCTGCATAAAGTCTGGCTAGTTGGCGGCTCAATCCCGCTGGCAGCCAGCGTACCTGACAAGGTGCTCAGCAGTTGTCTGGTATTTGACGATCAGGGCAACCAGGTAGCGCGTTACGACAAGATCCATCTGTTCAACCTCTCCATGGGTAATGAAAGTTACGATGAGGCACGCAGCATAGAGCCGGGCACTCAGGTTGTAGTGGTGGATAGTCCGTTTGGCCGCATTGGCCTGGCAATCTGTTACGACTTGCGCTTCCCGGAATTATTTCGCGCCATGCAGAATGTCGACATCATCGTCTTGCCAGCCGCGTTTACCGAAACCACCGGAAAAATGCACTGGGAGACGCTGGTTCGCGCAAGAGCGATTGAAAATCTGGCTTATGTTATCGCCGCGGCACAAGGCGGATATCACGTTAACGGACGGGAAACACACGGCAACAGTATGATTATCGGCCCGTGGGGGCGTATACTGGACCGACTGCCACGCGGCTCAGGTGTAGTGATTGCCGAAGTCAACCCCACCTATCAGGCAAGCCTGCGCTCCGGTCTGCCGGCGCTGCAACACCGGACACTGCATAGCTGCTAAAAACGGAGCGTAGTAAGTGGAGAGTAGCAGAACCAGTATTACCACTTACGACTCACCACTCACCACTCACTATTTTAAAAAACATGACCTTACCTGATTCTCTGTTTACCACCGCACAGCAAATTTTGCTCGCGCCCTCCATGATCGAAACACGCCAGATCGAACAGGTGTTTAACAGTATGCTGGCGCACCGTCTGGATTATGCAGATCTGTATTTTCAGTACAGTCGCGCTGAGAGCTGGTCTCTGGAGGAAGGTATTGTCAAATCCGGCAGCTTCAGCATTGATCAGGGCGTTGGTGTACGTGCGGTAAGCGGAGAGAAAACCGCGTTCGCCTATTCCGACGACATCAGCCTGAACGCGCTGCAAAGTGCTGCCAATGCCACGCGCGCGATCGCTGCAGCCGGCGGCACGCAAAGCATACCGATGATACACAGAGGTTCACGGCGCGATATTTATCTGCCGAATGATCCTATCGCCAGCTTAAAGGATGCGGATAAGGTCGCGATGCTCGAACGCATCGAAGGGTATGCCCGGGCACTCGATCCGCGTGTGGTGCAGGTAATGGCCGGCTTAGCCGGTGAATACGAGGTGGTAATGGTCGCGCGCAGTGACGGCCTGATGAATGCCGATATCCGTCCGCTGGTGCGTTTATCGGTCACGGTGATTATCGAAAGTGGCGGTCGCCGTGAGCAAGGTTCGGCAGGTGGCGGCGGTCGTTTCGATTACGGCTATTTCGATGATGCAATGCTACGACGTTATGCCGCTCAGGCGGTTCATCAGGCGACGGTCAATCTGGATGCGGCCCCTGCCCCCGCCGGCAACATGACGGTGGTGCTGGGCAACGGCTGGCCTGGCATTTTATTGCACGAAGCGATTGGTCACGGCTTGGAGGGCGACTTCAACCGCAAAGGCAGTTCGGCATTTTCAGGACGGGTAGGCGAACGGGTCGCATCTGCCGGCGTGACCGTGGTGGATGACGGCACCTTGGCTGACCGGCGCGGTTCAATGCAGATGGACGATGAGGGCAACCCGACCCAGTGCACTACGCTGATTGAAAACGGCATACTCAAGGGCTATTTGCAGGATACCCTCAATGCGCGCCTGATGGGCGTGCCGGTAACCGGTAATGCCAGGCGTGAATCTTACGCGCACATCCCCATTCCGCGCATGACCAATACTTATATGCTGGGCGGCGACAAGGATCCTGCGGAAATCATCGCCTCGGTAAAGCATGGTTTGTACGCGGTAAACTTCGCCGGCGGCCAGGTAGATATCACCAGCGGGAAATTCGTGTTCTCCACCGCAGAAGCCTATATGATTGAAGACGGCAAGATCACTCATCCGGTAAAAGGCGCAACGCTGATCGGTAACGGCCCGGATGTGTTGACCCGCATCTCGATGATAGGTAACGACATGGCACTCGATCCCGGCGTCGGCACCTGCGGCAAAGAAGGACAGAGTGTGCCGGTCGGAGTCGGCCAGCCTACCGTGCGCATCGATGGACTGACGGTGGGCGGCACGGCTTAACGCAGTACAATCCCTATACATCACATTTATAAATTCATCTTTTGGAGTAGATTTTTATGCATGCACCCATCGCCCTGCGAGACATTCCGCAATCCAATATTTTTCGCAAAGGCGATGTTTTCATACTGTTCGGTGAACTGTTCGGCAGGGGCTACGCTAACGGTCTGATCAACGAGGCAAAGAATGCGGGCATGACCATCATCGGCATCACCGTCGGGCGTCGCGATGAGCACAATGCACTGCGCGCGCTTACCGCTGAAGAACTGAGTGAAGCTGAAGTTAACCTGGGCGGACACATCATTAATGTCCCGCTGATGGCAGGCTTCGATTTGGATGCGCCTGATGACGAATCCACACCGACCGATCTTTTGTCCGGCATGACACTCAAAAGCTGGCAACAGGATAAACTCGACTGGCAACACATAGAAAAATGCCGTGAAACGGGTATTGCCCGCTTTAAAAATTCTGTAGCACGGGTTATGCAGGAACTCGATGACATGATTCCGGACGGGGCTAATGCCTTCTTTGCTCACACCATGGCAGGCGGCATTCCCAAGGTTAAGGTGTTTTTGGCAATTGCCAATCGCATTTATAAGGGGCGCGGTGAGCGCTTCATGTCTTCCCGCGCTTTGATGGACAGCGATCTGGGGAAACTGATCCTGATGAATTTCGATGAAGTCACTGCCCATACTTTTCAGTATCTGATCGAAGGTAGCGCAGTGATCCGCACAAGGCTTACAAAAACCGGCGGACAAGTGCGCTACACCGCTTACGGCTATCACGGTACTGAAATTTTAATTGACGGCAAATACCAGTGGCAGACCTACACCAACTACACTCAGGGACAGGCCAAAATGCGACTGGAACAGGTGGCTGTTGACGCCTGGGATCAAGGCGTTGTGGCCACGGTTTATAACTGTCCGGAAATTCGCACTAATTCCTCCGATATTTTTGCAGGGGTTGAACTCTCGCTGTTTCCGCTGCTTAAGGCCTTACTCCGGGAAAATGGCGGACGATGGGCAGAGGCACAATGGCAGGCCTGTCGTCCCCTGTTGCAGGATGGCGTGACACTTGAAGATCTGTTGCAAAAAATCGAAGACTACAACAACAGTACAGTCATGGCTGAATTTCGCAATTTTACAGCCTGGCCGATGGACAATTCCGAAGCCCTGTCCGAAGCTATGATAGGCACCTCTGATGAAATCATCCAGATACACAAGGATCGTAAAGAGCTGGTGGTAGGCCATCTGAGTGCGCTTGTGCTCGAGGGCACCGGCCCGTTGATGTTCCATGAAACCTCAAATCCGGCAGGGCCCGTGTTGTGGCTGGGTCACGACATCATCGCGAAGCAGCTCAACCTGATGCACGGCAGCTAATTGATATTGTTACTTGGCATCACCCTGCTGCTTTACATGAAAGGATTTTTGATTGTCGTTATCTTGTCTGGAATCAACTTATCTGGCAAGTTGCTTGCAGTTTTCAGTTTGTCGAGTGCAGCGAGTACGTTATCCAATAATGCATGCAGGGCAACGGCGTGTTGATAGCCTTCCTGGTCCGCGGTAATATCGATTTGTCCATAGATGGAAACACGATCAGTTCGATTTTCGATAGTGATTTCCCCTATAGCTATCGAATCGGACTCATTTTGAAAAGGTTTAAACATCAATAAACTCCTTAGTGGTGAGGTGTGGGGACGGGCAAAACCATGGCTATGTTTTTAGCGTTATTTGAAAGTGAAGGGAAGAAGTTGATCCCTGAGATGCGTTCCAATTCGGCAATGCTGATCACTTTGTAATCCATGCCCTCCTCATTCTTTTCGAGGTATGCTGCAGCATGACCTGTCAGTGGATCAAGTACCGCTTTAAAAATGAACGTCGGTACCATCACGTGCCCATGCAACATGCGCAAGTTGCTACCAATAAACATCGGGCCGGTAATGACGTAGAGTTCACCATTTTGTTTCGCAAAAGTGCGCACGGCGGATTCGATCCCTTCATGTAAATTACGATTGTTTTGCGCGTTTTGCGCCGTCATATTTGCAAGGCTAAATGACTGATATTGTGAAAGTTTATTCGGTTCGTCCGCAGACGGACTCATGTGCCCTCTGTCCAGACCGGAGCTTTTGAAGTCAGACAATTCAGCGCGTTCACTGGGAGGAAGGCGCGCTTCAGCGTGGAATGAATTTTCCCGTTTCATGTGTGATGCCGAAACAAGATTTTCACGGGTTAGATGTTCGGCAGACCATAGGGGTGAGCGAGTAACGCCGGAGTGCATAACGGTAAAGTAGTCAAAGCAACCCAGCTTTGTTTTGGCAGTCAATTTTTGATTATTAAACGTAGGGCGGCGCTCCTTAAAATATTGGGCGAGGCAAATAGTTTTGGATTGCAGTTCCTCCACATTACCAAACAGGCTGTCATCTTGCGCCATTACCTCGCCGCCGCCCCCGTTATTATCAGCTCTGGTATTTTTGTGCGGGGAATGGTGTTCAGCATGATGGGTCGCTTCATGTGCCAGAAAACCTAAGATGCCTTCGGCACGCGTATCGACTGCGAATAACGTGAGCAAGGCTATAACTATCCAGTTACAACTGTTTGTTTTTTTCATCTTTTTTCCAAAGTAGTCAGTATTTTTGTGCAACGTACATTAACAAATGTACCCGCTGCCGATTAGATTTTATCAACTGAGGTGAACAATTCAACATGTTTTGTAATTAATTTTGGAATGCTATTCATCAGTCGCCCCCAAAGAAGCTTGATTTTACCTAATTGGCGCCTCAATCCACCGCTAAAAATTCCCATTGCAGCAATAGTGTCCGTTAAAACTGGTATTTTTAGAAAATTATGAGTGAATTGACGCAACCGGCTCACTGTTGTGGTCGTTTTTTGTTTTGATGATTGAAGTTGCACGAGAACTGCGGCAGGTTCCCGGTTGCATGAAAGAATTCACCTGCAACACAGAGCACTTGCTACATGCAACAGATCACCTGCGACACTGCGCCTGCCCTGCTGCAGAAAATATCTTAAAAATCGACTATTGCGTGACTGTTCACCTGCAAACCGCTGAACATAGCGCAATCTCGATGTGATTAATGGCTCATCTCACGGTATAATTGCGCGCTATGCAGATACTACGCGGACTCTATACCCCTGACACAAGCCCTGTTGCACTCACGATCGGTAATTTCGACGGTGTGCACCTCGGCCATCAGGCTTTGCTCAATCAATTAAAAGCGGCCGCACAGGCGCGTGGCTTACCAACAGCAGTGGTCATTTTTGAACCACACCCGCTTGAATTTTTTACCCCGCAAACCGCACCGGTACGCCTATCCAGTCTGCGTGAAAAACTGGTGTGTTTCAGCCAAATGGGTATCGACCGTGTCCACATATGCCGCTTTAATGCCCGATTTGCCGGGATGACGGCCAGTGATTTCATCGATACCTTACAGCAAAAGTTGTGTGCAAAATATGTACTGATAGGCGACGATTTCCGTTTTGGCAGCGGACGTAAAGGCGACTTTGCAATGCTGGAAAAAATTGCCAGAAAGCAGGATTTCGAAGTGGCTGCTGTGCAGAGCGTAATGCATGACGGCGTACGAATTTCCAGCACAGCAGTCCGCGCCAGCCTGGCAGCCGGGCAATTGCGTCGGGTACATGATTATCTGGGACGCACTTACAGCATCACGGGTCGCGTGGTACATGGCGATAGTGTGGGGCGACAACTGGGCTATCCTACTGCCAATATCCAGTTGAAACACAAACGCCCGCCTTTGTCCGGCATCTTCGTCGTCGAGGCGCACGTGGAAGGCATGGGTATATTGCAGGGTGTTGCCAGCTTAGGGATACGTCCAACCCTAAAACACGATGGCAATCCGGTACTGGAAGTGCATATTTTTGAATTTAAACAAGACATTTACGGTAAAACGCTGCGCGTTGAATTCCTGCAAAAATGCCGTGATGAACAAAAATTTTCCGGCATAAGCAGCTTAATACGACAAATCGCGTTGGATGTAGAGAATGCAAAAAAATGGTTTGAACAACATGAATGATTATAAAAAAACACTGAATCTGCCCGACACCCCCTTCCCTATGCGTGGCGACATGGCCAAACGCGAACCGCAAATGCTGGCTAACTGGCAAAAGGCCCACCGCTACCAGAAGATACGTGCGGCTAAACTGGGACAGCCACAATTTATCCTGCACGATGGCCCGCCTTATGCGAACGGTGATATTCACATCGGCCATGCGGTTAACAAAATCCTTAAGGACATTATTATCAAGGGCAAAACGCTATCAGGTTTTGATGCACCTTATGTTCCGGGCTGGGATTGCCACGGACTACCTATCGAACTGATGGTAGAAAAGAAACACGGCAAGGCGATTCCCGCAGCCGAGTTTCGTGAACTGTGCCGCAGCTACGCTAAAGAGCAGGTAGAACGTCAAAAGAAGGACTTTATCCGACTGGGCGTGCTGGGCGACTGGGATCATCCTTATCTGACCATGGATTTTGCAACCGAGGCTGACATCATTCGCGCCATCGGCACTATCCACGACAAAGGTTATTTGTATCAGGGCTACAAGCCGGTAAACTGGTGTCTGGATTGTCAGTCCGCGTTAGCTGAAGCCGAAGTGGAATACGAAGACAAGATATCAAGCGCAATCGACGTGGCGTTCGAAGTGAAAGATAACGCGGCACTCGCCAAAGCGTTTGGCATGCCCTTGGATAGTCTGAATAACGAAAAAGCCTATACCGTGATCTGGACCACCACGCCATGGACCTTGCCTGCCAATCAGGCGGTCAGCGTACATCCGGATTTCGAATACAGCCTGATTGAAACGGCGAAGGGTTATCTGCTGCTCGCCTCCGAACTTGCGGCTACCTGCCTGGAACGTTACCAGTTGAGCGGAGAAGTGATGGGCAGATGCAGTGGTGCAGCACTCGACATGTTGCCATTACAACATCCGTTCCAGGATCGCAGCGTACCGGTCATCTGCGGCGATCATGTCACGCTGGAAGCGGGTACCGGGCTTGTGCACACGGCCCCGGCGCATGGTCTGGACGATTACTTTGTCGGACAAAAATACGGCCTGCCTACAGATAATCCGGTCGGTGATGATGGTAAATTTCTGGCGACAGTTCCGCCCATAGGCGATGTCCCCTTGGCCGGCGTGTTTGTCTGGAAGGCTGGCGAAATCGTTTTACAGACGCTCGAATCCAGCGGTCATCTGCTGTGTTTAAAGAAGGTGCAGCACAGTTATCCGCATTGCTGGCGTCACAAAACCCCCATTATCTTCCGTTCCACCCCGCAATGGTTCATCGGCATGAATCAAATCGCCCCCGTTCACGAGGGAGGGATTGAGGGACAGAGTGCAACGTTGCGCGAACTGGCAAACAAGGCTGTGGCTGAAACCACCTTCTTCCCGTCGTGGGGGCGTGCACGTCTGGAAGCCATGATCAAGAACCGTCCCGACTGGTGCGTATCCCGCCAGCGTAACTGGGGCGTACCGATGCCGTTCTTCGTGCACAAGGAAAGCGGCGAATTGCACCCGCGCACCTCTGAGCTGCTGGAACAAGTCGCAACGCTTGTTGAACAGCATGGCATTGAAGCCTGGTTCAGCCTTGATGCTCGTGATTTGATCGGCCAGGAGGCAGAGCACTACAAAAAACTTAGCCACACGCTGGATGTATGGTTTGATTCAGGCACAACCCACGCCTCAGTGTTGCAACGCCGCGCCGAATTACATGCTCCGGCAGACCTGTACCTGGAGGGCTCGGACCAGCATCGCGGCTGGTTTCAGTCCTCCTTGCTGACCGGTTGTGCGATGAATGGTCGCGCGCCTTACCATGCCTTGCTCACTCATGGTTTCGTTGTGGATGGCAACGGCCACAAGATGTCAAAATCCAAGGGTAATGTGATCGCACCACAGAAGATATTCGATACCCTGGGCGCGGATATTTTACGACTGTGGACAGCGTCCACCGATTATTCAGGTGAGTTGACTATCTCGGATGAAATCCTCAAACGCGTGGTCGAAAGTTATCGCCGCATACGCAATACGCTGAAATTTTTGCTGGCGAACATTTCCGACTTCGATATCGTACGTGATTCACTGCCTGTTGCCGACTGGCTGGAAATCGACCGCTACGCGCTGTCTTTGACGCAGAAACTGCAAGAAGAGGTTCGTGCCGATTACGATCGTTATGAATTCCATCTGGGCGTGCAGAAACTGCTGGGATTCTGTTCTGAAACGCTGGGTAGCTTCTACCTCGATATTTTGAAAGATCGCCTGTACACTTCAGGGGAAAATTCGAAGGCGCGCCGTTCGGCGCAGAACGCACTGCATCACATCACCCATGCACTGACGCGCCTGATCGCGCCTATCTTAAGTTTTACAGCAGAAGAAGCCTGGACAGTCTTGTCCGGTAATCATGATGTCAGTATCTTCGAAGGAATATGGCATGAATTGCCTGATGCACAGTTAAGCGCCGGAACCATCAGCACATGGCAAACAATTACTCTCTGGCGCGCACGCGTCAACAAGCAACTAGAAGAAGCACGCGCGGCCTCGCTGATCGGATCTGCTCTGGCTGCTGAAGTGGACGTCTTTGTCGCAGCTGACGACTACAAGGTACTGGCAGGACTCGGCGATGATCTGCGGCTGGTATTGATCACTTCGCGCGCGACCGTTCACCTGATTGATCGTATAGAGGAACAGCATATCAAGGTCTTGCCCAGCACTCACGACAAGTGTGAACGCTGCTGGCATTATCGCGAAGATGTGGGCAGCGATGAACAACATCCAACCCTGTGCGGTCGTTGCGTGAGCAATCTGTACGGTGCAGGCGAGGCACGCCACTATGCTTAAGCGCTGGTTGGGGGTCGCAGCGCTGATCATTCTGCTTGACCAGCTCAGCAAACTGCTCATCACCAGTCATTTAGCCTATCTGCAAAGCCTGACCGTGCTGAGCGTATTTGACATTGCCTTGTTACACAACGCCGGCGCTGCATTCAGTTTCCTGAGTGATGCTGGCGGCATGCAACGCTGGCTGTTCACCGCTATTGCTGTGATTGCTTCAGTTTCAATTACCCTGGTGCTGAAAAAAAATACCAATAAACCGCTATTCGCACTGGCGTTAAGCCTGATTCTTGGCGGTGCGCTGGGCAACCTGATCGACCGTATCCACTATGGCTATGTGATTGATTTTCTGCTGTTTCACTGGGATGAGCATTACTTCCCTGCCTTCAATCTGGCCGATTCCGCTATTACCGGCGGTACGATATTATTGATATGGGAGAGCTTTATGGAGAATAAACATGGATCTGCTGTTAGCTAATCCGCGCGGCTTCTGTGCCGGCGTCGATCGCGCCATCGAAATCGTCGAACGCGCGCTAAATTTGCACGGGGCGCCTATCTATGTACGTCACGAAGTGGTGCATAACAAGTTTGTGGTCGATGGCCTGCGCAACAAGGGCGCTATCTTTATCGAAGATCTGGACAATGTTCCCGCCGGCAGCATTCTGATTTTCAGTGCGCACGGGGTATCTCAGGCGGTACGTCGCGATGCCGAAGCACGCGGCTTGACTGTCTTCGATGCTACCTGCCCGCTGGTCACCAAGGTGCATCTTGAGGTATCCCGCCTGCGCCGCCAGGACAAGGAAATCATCATGATCGGCCATAAGGGTCATCCGGAAGTGGAAGGCACTATGGGCCAAACCGACACGGGTATGTATCTGGTTGAATCTCCGCAACAGGTTGCGCAGTTGCGGGTAAAAGACGAACAGAATCTGGCTTATGTCACACAGACGACCTTGTCGGTGGACGATGCCAGCGCCATCATCGCTGCACTGAAAAACCGTTTCCCGTTCATTAACGGACCAAAAAAAGACGATATCTGCTACGCCACGCAAAACCGCCAGGATGCAGTTAAACTACTGCTTGAAAAATGCGACGTAGTGATTGTCGTCGGCTCAACCAACAGCTCAAACTCCAACCGCCTGCGCGAAGTTGCTGCCAATGTTGGTATCCCGGCCTATCTGGTCGATGATGCGAACGGGTTGCAGGCGGAATGGTTCGCCGGAAAAAAACACGTCGGCGTCACGGCGGGTGCCTCAGCTCCTGAAATACTGGTACAAGGCGTGATCGAACGCCTGCAGCAGTTTGGTGCAACACAAATCAACGAACTACAGGGCATTACCGAGAACGTGGTGTTTCCTTTACCCAAAACATTGCAGTCAAATGTTGCCTGATTTCCTGATTATTGGTGGCGGCGCCGTTGGCTTAAGCAATGCACAAGCCTTGCTAAGGGCCGGCTATAAAGTCACGTTGGCAGAGCGTGGCACGACAGGCCAGGAAGCCTCATGGGCGGGCGGCGGCATCCTGTCCCCGCTATGTTCCTGGGATTACAGCGAAGCTGTTACGCGCCTGACACAATGCAGCATGGGGATGTTCGAAGCCGCCATGAGCAGTTTGCAAGATGCGACCGGCATTGATCCGGAATATATCAAAAGCGGCATGTTGTTGTTGCCACCGTTTCAAAATGAGCGCGCTATTACCTGGTGTGCAAGCCATCAGGTTGCCTCCCGGGAAATTACGCTCAGCGATGCCGTTCCCGGATTAACGGGATCAGGATTGCTGATGCCGGATATTGCCCAGGTGCGCAATCCACGCCTGTTACAGGCTTTACGACGTCATGTGCAGAAGCTGGGCGGCGTGATTCTGGAAAATCACGAAGTACACAGCTTTGAAATTGAAAACTACCAGGTTACCGGACTGCAAACCACACAAGGCAGACTTTGTGCGAATAACTACCTTGTCACCGCCGGCGCATGGAGCAAAGTACTGCTGGGCGAATATGCATTGGGGATGGATGTACATCCGGTACGCGGGCAAATCCTGCTGTTCAAGTTCGATATTCCCCCCTTCGGGCATATTCTGCTTCAGGACAGCCTGTACTTCATCCCGCGCAGGGATGGTCATGTGCTGGTCGGCAGCACGTTGGAAGAGACAGGTTTTGACAAATCCACCACTGAAGAGGCTAAAACAATGCTATTGCAGCGCATCGCCGCGCTATTCCCGAACTGGCCCTCCCCGGTGAAGCATTGGGCCGGACTGCGCCCCGCTTCCCCCGGTAATGTGCCCACCATAGGGCGGCATCCAAATATTACAAACCTGTACGCCAACTGCGGACATTTCCGTTATGGCGTTACTATGTCCGTTGCCTGTGCTGGGTTGCTGCTGGCTGAAATCGAAGGGCATCCGCACCCGCTGATGACAGATGAATATCGCTGGTCTGTATAGCAATCAACACACACGGCTATGAGACGCCTATAATTCATGGCTTACAACCACTACATAGGGAAAAATCATGGCTAAGGGACAACAGCGCAAGAACAAGGAAGTCAAAAAACCTAAAAAAGAACTACCACCTGTAAAATAAATTGCAGTTTCGTTAAAGTTGATTTTTTGCAAAAACTTTGCAAGCATACAATTTGCTTGATTTATAATGATGCACATCAGAATAAACCCTGATGAGACAGAAAGGGTCGGGAAAAGTGAATGGCCACGGCAGCCGATAACAAAAACAGGCGCTCCGGCACATGGAGCGAGTTGCTCATGGCAAAAACGAACTAGCACTTATTCATTTACCCGTACTTATAATTTAACCAGTCTGAACTTGCGTATTTTGGAGCCTTAAACTATGACCCATAATTTATTCGACAGTCGCACCCTTTTCAATCTTACTGATGAGAAACAGGGCACACTGTATTCCCTGCCGGCGCTTGAAGCTGCCGGACTAGGCAAGATTTCCCGTTTACCGGTCTCTATCCGCATCGTGCTTGAAGCTGTGCTGCGCAATTACGACGATAAAAAAATCACCGAAGCGCATATTCGCGAACTGGCCAACTGGCAACCCAATGCACCTCGCACCGAAGAGATCCCCTTCGTTGTTGCACGCATCGTCTTGCAGGATTTCACCGGTGTGCCGCTGCTGGCCGATTTAGCTGCCATGCGCGATGCCGCCGCCGCTGCAGGTTGCGATCCGAAAATCATCGAACCCCTGGTTCCGGTTAACCTGGTGGTAGATCACTCGGTACAAATCGACAGTTTTAACAATCCTGATGCGCTGCGCATCAACATGGAGATGGAGTTCGAACGTAACAACGAACGTTATCGTTTCATGAAGTGGGGCATGCAAGCATTTGACACCTTCAAGGTTGTGCCACCGGGCATTGGCATCGTGCATCAGGTCAATCTGGAATATCTGGCACGCGGCGTACAGAACAAAGACGGTGTTTATTACCCGGATACCCTGGTCGGCACCGACTCCCACACCACCATGATCAACGGCATCGGCGTAGTCGGCTGGGGCGTAGGCGGTATCGAAGCGGAAGCCGGCATGCTGGGTCAACCTGTCTATTTCCTGACACCTGACGTAGTCGGCGTTAACCTGACCGGTAGCCTGAAAGAAGGCGTTACCGCAACCGATCTGGTACTGACCGTCACCGAATTGCTGCGCAGCCAAAAAGTGGTTGGCAAGTTCGTTGAATTCTTCGGCACGGGTACGGCATCGCTCACCCTGCCTGATCGCGCGACCATCGCCAACATGGCACCGGAATACGGCGCAACCATGGGCTTTTTCCCGGTCGATGATGTCACTGTCAGCTTTATGCGCAACACCGGTCGCACCGAACAGGAACTGGATGCGTTTGCCGCCTACTTCAAGGCGCAGGGCTTATATGGCATTCCACAAGCGGGCGATATCGACTACAGTAATGTCGTCACCCTGGATCTGGGCAGCATCGAGCCATCGCTCGCAGGCCCCAAGCGTCCGCAAGATCGTATTGCATTGTCCAATATGCACGAAGCCTTCGACACCTTGTACTCCAAACCCACAGCACAAAGCGGATTCAACCAACCGGCTGAAAAACTGGCACAACGCTTTGCCACCGGCGTTGATAATATCGACATCGGCAATGGCGATGTGCTGATCGCTGCGATCACTTCCTGCACCAACACCTCCAACCCTAGCGTTCTGCTCGCTGCCGGCTTGCTGGCTAAGAAGGCGGTTGAAAAAGGCTTGTCAGTCAAGAAACACATCAAGACCACCTTAGCGCCCGGCTCCCGTGTCGTTACCGCCTACCTGACCAATGCCGGCTTGCTGCCGTATCTGGAACAACTGGGCTTTAGCGTCGCAGCTTACGGTTGCACCACCTGTATCGGTAATTCCGGCCCGCTCGATGCACACATCGAAGAAACTATCGTCAAGAACGATCTTATCGCCGCTGCCGTTTTGTCAGGCAACCGCAATTTCGAAGCGCGTATCCACGCCAATATCAAGTCTAACTTCCTGGCTTCCCCTCCGCTGGTCGTTGCTTTCGCGATTGCAGGCAAGATGAACATTAATCTTGACACCGAACCTCTGGGTACGGATAAAGCCGGTAACCCGGTATTCCTGCGCGATATCTGGCCTTCGAACGCTGAGATTCAGGCTGTCAGCCAATTTGCGACTGACCCTGCTGTCTATCGCGAACTGTATGCCGACCTGACCCGTGATCTGCCGCTTTGGAACGCCATCACGGCACCTACCGGCGAACTGTATCAATGGGATGATTCTACTTACATCGCCCGTCCGCCGTTCTTCGATGCAGCAGTACCTGAAGTTGGCAACATCGTCGGCGCACGCGCCCTGGCGATCTTCGGCGATTCCGTCACTACGGATCACATCAGCCCGGCCGGCAGCTTCAAGCCTTCCACCCCTGCAGGTAAATATTTGCAAGAGCACGGAGTTACCGTACGCGACTTCAACAGCTACGGCTCACGTCGCGGCAACCATGAAGTCATGATGCGCGGCACATTTGCCAATGTACGCGTGAAAAATCTGATGCTGCCGGCTAACAGCGACGGCAGCCGCATCGAAGGCGGCTATACTCTGTACAAGGGCGAACAAACCGCTATCTACGACGCAGCGATGAGTTACATAAATGATAAGGTCGCCACTGTCATCTTCGCCGGCGAAGAATATGGTACAGGTTCATCTCGCGACTGGGCGGCAAAGGGCACGCAACTATTGGGTGTAAAGGCAGTAATCGCCAGATCCTACGAGCGTATCCACCGCAGCAATCTGGTCGGCATGGGCGTGCTGCCGTTGCAATTCAAGGGTGACACCTCTATCGCCAGCTTAGGCTTGCTGGGCAATGAAAGTTTCGATATCACCGGCATCGACGGCGTATTAAAACCTCAGCAGGATGTCACGCTCACTATCACTCGTGAGGATGGCACAACGGCTCAGGTTCCATTGCTGCTACGTATCGACACACCGATCGAAGTGGATTACTACCGCGCCGGCGGTATCCTTCCGTATGTCTTGAAAGAACTGGTCAGTCGCTAATTAGCCTTTAGGCTGCGACGCTAAAAAACGGAGAAAACCAGAAGTTTGGTTTTCTCCTTTGACTTATGCGTGACAGGCTTTTCAGCCTGGCGAATGCAATTTAACTAACGGCAAGCAAAGAACTCCAATGGAAAATTTGTATAACATCCTTGGCGTCTCGCCCACAGCTTCCGGCGATGAAATCAGGAAGGCGTACCGTCAGCTTGCCATGCGTCACCATCCTGACAGGAACGACGGCAATACCGCCCGCTTCAATGCCATTAAACTCGCGTACGAACAGCTATCAGATCCTCAAAAACGCACGGAATACAATCAGAGTCTACACAACCGTATTATCCTTGATCCGGAACAAGAGGCGCTGCTGCTCTGGCAAGCACTGTACAAACGCTGTGAACTTAACATAGACTCATCACCATGAAAACCATACATCCTGAATTCGCCTACCAATCACGTGAACTGGGCATCCAGATTGAAGACACGCTGGGTGATCCACCCGACCGGAAAACCTACATGAAAGTCATCAACGCCTTGATTGAAGAGTTTGCCCGGGGTTCTGAAATTGACGATGTGAACCTTTTAGCCTTCGCATTGGTTGATCAATTACAATTTAACGACCCGGCAGGACTCCTGGCACAATGCCAGCACTATACTGGTGGTGATACCGCAAGCGTGCTGTCCATGGTGTCATGCAAGGAGGACAAAGCGGATCTGGCTGTCATTATGGTCAGTGAGCAAAATCCTGAACTTGCACGGCGCGCCATCCTCAGTGCCTTTTTATATAAGCATCCTAAACGCTGGAAGGATGAAGACCACTTGCTGGCAACGCTGCAAAAGAGCGAGAATGGCGATGACGAGGATGAAGAACAACTCAATTCAGGTTACGACATTGAACACTTATTCGATGCTAACGGAGACAACAATGCCTGATAACAACGCTGAAAAAGCCAATTACCCCGCAATTAGCCGGCAAATTACCGAACTGGTACTCACGGGTGCGACCGATCATGCGGAAGCTGCCTTGGATGAGGCCGTTGAACAATTCGGCGATCTGGCCGTTGTAGAGGTACTCGAAGCCATGGAACCGCAAATCGCATCCATGTACCTGTCGGCCTACGACGGCGGCAAGCTCTCACTGGCAACCTTATTGATCTCGCCCAAAGCCTGGGCCATGAGTCTGGCCTATTTCGCCGCCATCTGGGATGCGGAACAAATCGAAGAGGAACCGGAAATATTAGCCGAATCGCTGTTCGCACATATTCATGGCGTATTGTTCGCCAGCGATGATCTGGACCGGCGTGCAGCACTCATCCATGAAGCTTTGACTACCGACTGGGGTACCACGGCATTTGCCGTCCTGTTCTCAACGGCGATCAATGAAATCATTGAACTTGCCAATGATATTCAGGCTCGAGGCGCACAAGCGGCAGGGCAGACCAGTTCCGATCATGACATCGTTCCACTTGCCTTAGCGATTGCACGCACCGATGCGGATGCCTGGAACCGGGTGTTGTTTGAACTCTTCCCCGAGTGGCAACCGGGAGAAAATAAATTGCTTTCCATGTCAGATGACCATGATGACGGCTATGAAGATGATGACGAAGCATACAGTTACGAAGATGCCATCGGCCGAACCACTCAGGAGTTGTTAATCCGTCTGCGTAAACAAGTACCGGGCAAAGCAAAAGCCAGCAAACACCTGAGCATGGGCGATGATATTTTCTCATGAGACGATCATGAACATTGCCGTACACACTGCTCGCGCGCCCCATCTGGTTCGTGCGCTTGAAATGCTTGCCAGACGCGGAGCTCCGTCACCAGACTCGCTGCTGGAAGAGTTGGCCGGCATCACCGTGCTGGTCGCCCGTAAATTCACCAATGAACGCACCGCTGACAGACTGCTCGAAGCGCATTATCTGACCATAGGGTGCATATCGTTGGGCATTGCGCTTGCAGACATTGCCCATGATGACGGATCCGAGCTGGCTTTTTTACTCAAACAGGGCGCAGAACAAGTTTTTCAGGCTGGATTCCGGCATATCAGGGAATTAGCTGGCATGCCTAATCAACAAATAGTTTCAGCTTACGATAAAGCACCTGATGCGCAGCAAAACGATATCAAATCGCTATTCTTAAAGCTGTGCAAAGCCGATCCGAACTTGAAATGGACAGGAGATGAGGTCTACAAAGAAGATTTTAAGGCTCGCCTTGAGAACCAAAAATTTATTAATTGTGCAAAATGGTTGCGTAAAAATCATTACGCAGGCTCCGTCATTTTAGATCAATCTGGCAATAAAATTACTGAGATGGATACAGATGCTGTTATCAATGTTGCGGTTATTTTTTCAATTTTAAATGATGGTCGTATTGTCGCACGGATTAATCAAAGAGAAATCGAGAGTCTGGTACGCAGCGTCCGCAAAGCAAAGCCGAATTTCGAAGCTGGGTGGCGTGAACTACTCAAAAAAATGCCTCTTGAATATCACGCCTTCTTGAATAAATCCATGAATAATTTGAAAAATAAGATTATCCAAAAAATCATGTCTGGAACTGAGCTCAAGACCATCGTAACTGAGATACAGAACTACGCTGGCATGGAGCAGGACGTCGACTACGATTAACCCTGTATCAATTGTTCCATTCGTGTGCGCCCTTGTGGCGTACTCATCACCATGATCAAATCACTTTCCTGCAGCAACTGTAACGGTGACGGGTTAAACTGCCAGACGCCTTCGCGCTGCAAAGCCAGCACCATACAATCTTCGTTTTCCTGATAAAGCACTTTCAAGAGTTTACCGGTCATCCTGCCGGAAATGCGGATTTCTTCCATGCGCAACTTACTATTGGATTTAAGCATATCGTCCAGAAAATTCATCACATTCGGTCTGACCATCGCGGATACCAGCGTCAGTCCGCCACTGTAATCGGGTGAGACAATTTCATCGGCACCCACCCGCCGGGTTTTTTCAGCATTTTTCACATCATGGCAGCGCGCCACGACACGCAAGTGCGGATTAAGGTGTTTTGCGCTCAGGCTGATCACCAGATTGGTGCTGTCATCATGCGCAACGGCAAATACCCCGCACGCCTGCATGATCCCGGCTGCCAGCAGCACATCGTTATCGGTTGCATCGCCCTGTACATAGAGCTGTTCCGGGTGTGTATCAAGATAGCGCTGAATAACGGCCATATCACCTTCGACAATAACAAACGGTCGACCCGTCGCTTCCAGTTCATGCGCCACATTTCTGCCTACCAAGCCGACACCGCATACGATATAGTGATTTTTCAGTTGCGCAGTTTTTTTCAGCATTTTCATCCTCCGCCATGTAACATTCAGTTCGCTTTCCAGCATGAACGCGGTGAAGGTGGACAGTACATAACCCAACACACTGATGCCCGACATGCCGATAAAAACCGTGAACAGCCGTCCATACTTGTATTGCGTGACATCAACAACCTCACTGAAACCTATGCTAGAGATCGTGATGAAAGTCATGTAAAAACAATCCAGCCAGCTATGCCCGGGCTTGCCCAACAGGTGATAACCCAACGTGCCGATCACAAATACCACAACCAGTAGTAGCAGAGCAATCAGCAGATTGCGAATTACTGTTGATTGCTGATGCTTGACCATACTATTCGTCTAGCGCGCTTGAATCCGGGAAGAACTCTTCACGAAAACCGAAGTTACGCATATCCAGAATATGCATCGGATACAAGATACCGTCCAGGTGATCGCATTCGTGTTGCACTACCCGTGCGTGAAAGCCGCTTACTGTCCGGTCAATTACCCCGCCATTTTCGTCATACCCCTGATATCGAATAGCCTGATAACGCGGCACCATCCCCGTTAAGCCGGGCACACTCAAGCACCCTTCCCAATCCTCTATTTTTTCGTTCCCAAGCGGGGTGATGACAGGATTGATCAGCACCGTTTCAGGCACCGGTTCAGCATCAGGATAACGGGGATTTGCCTGAACGCCAAATATCACCACGCGTAATCCCACCCCGATTTGTGGTGCGGCCAATCCGGCACCGTTCAAAGCCTGCATTGTGTCGCGCAGGTCAATCAACAAACTGTGCAATTGGCTACTATTCTTATCACTGACTATTTTGGCAACTTCGAGCAATCGTACATCACCCATGCGTAATACCGGCCTAACTGACATCACAAGCCTCCTCAACACAAACCCGTTCAAGTATCGCGCAGACCCGCCCCATTGCGAGTCTGGCCGTGGTATTAACAACTTCCATGCTAATGCCTGATTGATTATCGCCCCGACCGGCTGCGTAATTGACCACTACGGCAATTGAGGCATAATCCATATCCAGCTCCCTTGCCAGTGAAGTTTCCGGCATGCCTGTCATGCCGACCATATCCGCACCATCGCGCTGGTAGCGATTAATTTCAGCAATGCTGTCCAGACGAGGCCCCGACGTTGCTGCATACACACCGCCATCCAGACAAATCTGTTGCGCCTGCGCTGCACTGCTTATAATCCGGCTGCGCAACCGCCTTGCATAAGGCAACGTGAAATCAATATTTTTATAGCTGCTGTCGCGCATGCTGAAAAAAGTATCCTCACGCCCGTGCGTGTAGTCGATGATCTGATCAGGTACCACCAACGTGCCGGGTAGCAGATCGGCACGTATCCCGCCGACCGTAGAGACGGCGATCACCTGGTCTACGCCCTGTTCGCTCAACGCCCACAGGTTGGCGCGGTAATTAACCAAATGCGGTGGAATAGTATAACCATAACCGTGGCGCGCCAGAAAAATTACCTCTTGCTGGTTGAGTATGCCAAACAGAAAAGCCCCTGACGGTTCGCCAAAAGGCGTACGCATCACTTGCCTGTGGGTAATCTCAAGATTCGCCAGTTCTGTCAAACCACGACCACCTATAATTGCCAACATACATATCCTTTACTTACGACTTCCTGCTAACGACTAGCTACTGTTTCACCGCATAAATCGCCGGCAGATTGCGCCACGAACCTTCAATATCCATACCGTAACCGAACACAAAGCGATCCGGCAATATCAAGCCAACAAAGTCGGCATAAATTGGCTTCGGCCTGCCATGCTGTTTATCGGCGAACACCGCGCTATAACAATGCGTTGCACCCAGTGCCAGTACACGTTGCCGCAAGGCAGCCAAGGTATGCCCCTCATCCAGAATATCATCCACCAGCAGAACCATGCGACCATGCACCGATTCATGCGGTGCCACTTTCCAGTGTAACTCGCCAGCACTGCGTGCATCACCATATCGCGACACATGTACATAATCAAAATCGAGCGGAAAGTTAAGCAGTGGCAACAATTGTCCTGAAAAAACCACCGCACCTCCCATCACAGACAGCACCAGCGGATAAGATTCACTCAGTGACGCGTTGATTTGTTGTGCGACCTTATGCAATGCTGATTGCACCTGCTCAGCCGGTATCAAAAGTTCAGCCTGTTGCAACAGATCCCGTGCACGTTGAATATTCATCGCACAGACAGGAAATGGCGCAAGCAAGGGGTAAATACCCGCTTGACTCGCAGATACTCAAGTTCCATCACTACGGTAGCTTGTAAATACCCCGGCTTGAACTGCTGTTTGTCGATGATCGCCATAATTTACTTGGGACTGGCTTTAGTAGCCGGCGTAACACGACTTGCCATTACTGCAACAGAAAAATCCGTCTTGCACATAAATCTGGATGAATTAGTCATGTGTGTCCTTCAGCAACAATAGCAGCTCTTCCTCGTTAAGCACGGCAATACCCAACTCCTGCGCCCGCACCAGTTTGCTGCCACTGTCAGCACCGGTCACCACATAATCTGTTTTCTTCGACACACTGCCGCTCACTTTGGCACCCAGCGCTTGCAGAGTCTCTTTTGCCTGCTCGCGTGACAGCTTGACAAGCGTGCCTGTCAAAACAAATATTTTTCCGCTAAAGGGTAATATTATATCAGCTTGCGGTTCATGTTCCTGCCAGCGTACCCCGAGACTGCGCAGTTGTTCGATGACGCTGCCGTTATGTGCTTCAGCAAAAAATTCAACTATACTTTGCGCCACCACAGGACCCACATCATGCACTTGCTGTAAACGTTCAAAACCGGCTGCCATCAAATTATTCAGCGCGCCAAAGTGCTGCGCCAGATCACGGGCGGTGGTTTCACCAACATTGCGTATGCCTAAGGCAAAGATAAAACGCGCCAGTGTGGTGTGGCGACTTTTTGCTATGGCATCCAGCAGATTGACCGCTGATTTCTCGCCCATCCGTTCGAGATGAGCAATATCAGGAATGGTCAGTTTGTACAGATCAGCAGGCGTACTGACCAGCTTCGCATCAACAAGCTGTTCAACCAGTTTATCTCCCATGCCGTCTATATTCATCGCCCGACGCCCGGCAAAATGCAGCAGCGCCTGTTTACGCTGAGCAGGACAAACCAGTCCGCCTGTGCAGCGCGAAGCTGCCTCATCGGCCTCGCGGATAACATGCGAGCCGCAAACGGGACACACTGCGGGCATGACGAACTCGCGCGTGTCCGCCGGTCGGCGCGATACCACCACGCTCGCCACTTCAGGGATCACGTCGCCTGCACGGCGCACTAACACCCAATCGCCGATGCGCACATCCTTGCGGCGTATTTCATCCTCGTTATGCAAGGTGGCGTTGGTCACTGTCACCCCTCCTACGAAAACCGCCTGCAAACGCGCAACCGGCGTCAAGGCACCGGTGCGCCCGACTTGTACGTCGATATCAAGCACGATGGTCATTGCCTCTTCAGCAGGAAATTTGTGTGCGATCGCAAAGCGCGGGGCACGTGATACAAATCCCATTCGTTGTTGCAGTGCAATATCGTTGACCTTATAGACGACGCCATCAATCGCAAAGGGTAAGAATGCGCGCTGTTCGCCGACTTCGCGATAAAAATTCAGCAAACCCTCAACCCCGTTGACCACACGATTTAATGCAGCAACCGGCACACCCCAACTTGCCAGCTGCGCCATTTGACCCTGATGCGTTGCCGGCAAACTGACACCCTCTGTGAGGCCGATGCCATAGGCAAAGAAACTCAGATGCCGTTTTGCCGTAATGCGTGAATCCAGCTGTCGCAAGGAGCCGGCTGCCGCATTGCGCGGATTGACAAACTCCCGTTCGCCACGAGCACGCTGCTGCATATTGAGTTGCTCAAAGTCATGGGTAAACATCAGCACTTCACCGCGCACCTCGATTTCACCCGGCACGGCGAGGCGCAACGGAATCGAACGCACTGTACGCAAGTTTTCTGTAACATCTTCACCTGCACGGCCATCGCCGCGCGTCGCCCCCTGCACAAACTGACCATCGCGATAAGTCAGATTAATCGCCAGGCCGTCAAATTTCAATTCAACGGCATATTCCACGCAGTCGTTCCCCAGTGTTTCCCTGACACGCGCATCAAAGGCACGTACCTCTTGCTCATTGAAGGCATTATTAAGGGATAACATCGGCGTGCGATGATGCACTTCGGTAAAGGATTTAAGTGGTGCCGCCCCCACCCGCCGGGTCGGTGAATCCGGCGTCTGAAATTCAGGGTGTTGTGACTCCAGGAATTGCAGTTTGCAGAATAGCTGATCATATTCTGCATCGGAGATCGCAGGATCATCCTGCAGATAATAACGCACATTATGCTGATCAATTTCACGACGCAGTTGTTCAATGCGGCTTGCAATATCTCCAACCTGTTCCATCAGGCAAATAACCTGCGTGCTTGTGCGCTGCCGGGCGCCAGATCGTTGCCTAGCATTTTTGCTTCAACTTCGGCAATTTGCGCCCGGATAAGCGCAATTCCCGCCTCTGTCAGGGGCACTCGTTGATCATCAACCAGGTCGACGTGCAATTCTCGGGCCAGCATATGCGCCATATTCACCAGCAGATCAAAGGTTGCCACAGGCTTTTCAACCCGGGGCACATCCAGCACCAACGTGATACCCGGAGTTGTAAAATTCGCCAGATTATGATGCATAAAAGGTTTGCTATCCTTATTGATCAAGGTAATCAGACTGTGAGCTTGCGCATTGCTCAAATAAAAAGCGCCGTCCGCTTCTAGTTTCATGCCCAATATCGCAGCGGCTTCGGTGATTTTTTCTCCATTCAATAAGCGGTCACCGGACGGCAACAAATTAATGCCTACCATTTGATCGACTTCGGCACAAAAGGCATCCAGACCGAGCGCAGCAGCATGTGTTTTCATAACATCCGGAATAGTTGTAACCGCATTGATACTCTGTGCAATACCCGTCACCAAATCACGAAAATCAACCAGTTTTGACACGCTGATCACCCCGCTTCTGTCGACCAGTTGTAACGCGATGCGAAGCTGTGAATAAAGCGCTGAACTCTCGGCAATAACCCGCTCCCACTGTCCTGTGCTGATAAGTAAACCGCACACATGCAAGGGTTTACGGAAATCAAATTTACGCTGCCACAATCCATCCAGCACATTCGCCAGACTAGGTTCGGTCAAATGCAGCTCGATGATAAAATCACTGCGCGCATTCAGCAGGGAACAAGGCTCAGTCATCACTGGCACTACCGGAATTTTGGATATTGCGGATTCTTCCGGCACCGGGGGTATTACGGATTCTGCCGGCTCTGCCGGTATCAGTGGTTCTGCCGGCTTGATAAACTCTGCCGGTTCAGCCATATTTGCCCCTGAGGTGACATCTGTATTGATCATGACAATTTCATCGAGAGTATAATCAGCTGCTTCATGCCGTGCAGCACTAACCTGATACAAGGCATCGTCGTGACTTTGCCTGAAAGCCGCGTCAAACTTTCGACTGTACTGACGCTGCTTCCACCAACCGAAGACATAGACCGTGAACACCACCCCTAAACCAATTGCCAACAACGCTGCTTGTAAATCACTCATGTTTATACCCCCGAATCGGACCGGCCGAAATTAATTGTACTGATTATCGTAAGCACAGTCGCAAAAAACTATACCAACGGCAGTTCAGGAGAACTGATACCTATGCATGAAACATCCTGCAAGGCCTTAATAAATTGCGGCAGTTCATGCAACTTTGCCATGGCAACAGGATGATGTGCGCCATGCATCTGAATAATGCGCGCTCGGCTGGTCACCGGCATTTCCCAACGCAAACCGCTCAGCAACTCGTCAGCCGATTCCGGCTTGTTGCACACCACCACCATATCACAACCCGCTGTGAGAGCAACTGTCGCACGCTGCACAATATTGCCGGCAACGGTCGCTCCTTCCATGCTCAGGTCATCACTAAAAATACATCCTTCAAAAGCCATCTGTTGTCGCAGAATTTTTTGCAGCCAGACGGGCGAGAATCCTGCCGGACGCGAATCCACTTTGGGATAGATCACATGAGCCGGCATGATTGCCGTCAGACCAAAATGGATCATTTGCAGAAACGGCACCATGTCGCACTGTTCGATATCCACGAATTCACGTTCATCCACCGGGATAGCCAGATGCGAATCGGCTGTCACATAACCATGACCTGGAAAATGTTTACCTACGGTGTGCATGCCGCCCTGCTTTAAACCCAGCAACAAGCTGTGTGCAAGCTCAGAAATAGCTTGAGGATCACGGTGGAAAGAGCGGTCACCTATCACGCTGCTTTGCCCGTAGTCAACATCCAGTACCGGCGTAAAACTGAAGTCTACACCACAGCCGCGCAACTCGGCAGCCATTACGTAACCTGATTGCTGAGCTAAATGACGCGCCCTTTGGGGGTGCACATCCCATACCCTCCCCAGTTCACGCATCGGCGGAATACGGGTAAATCCTTCGCGAAAGCGCTGCACACGGCCACCTTCGTGATCTACTGCGACCAGCAAAGGGGTGGCTCGCAGCGCCCGTATTGCCGTGGTTAATGCTGTCAATTGATCAGGTGATTCATAGTTGCGTTTGAATAAAATCACGCCGCCTGTCAGCGGATGCAACAAGCGTGCCTCATCCTCAGCCGTTAATTGCGTACCCGACACATCCAGCATTACCGGCCCTAAGCCCATATACATTCCCCAAATAAAGCAAAAATTATTATTTTTATAGTCTGCCCGGCGGGTTAATCACGTAGTACTTACCCTTGTTCAAGGCGTAAGTGTAATTCATTGTAGTGCAAACGTCAGAATGAGCGTGTAATTTTGGCACAATGTCATAAGCACTCTTCAATAAATCCGCCCTGCCGCTGATCAGTTTGTCGTGAGCAAGCCCATTTTAATCTATGATGCTACGTCAGTTATTGATCTATAGTTGCTGCATCGCTCGGATGCTCCTGAATTCATACGTGAGTTGCCTAGTTACTTCATCAGAGGATTGAGGAGAAGGAAACGGGCATGGCCAGTTTGCGAGTTATTGCCCGCGGGGCAATATGGCTGCGAAAATCGTTTGCATTATCAGTGGTGGGATCGTTGCCAGCGATAATCCGGCACTGACAGGAGCCGGCCTATGACAGAGCAAGTGAAGTCTGGCACGGGTTAAATGGAGTCCGGAGCAAACTGGCGGAACGGGGAAACATGCCGGCAGAAAGCGTGCACAAGCCAGCGGGTTGTAAAACAGTCTGATTAAATTCAGGCACCGGGCCACTTAACACCGGTACGTACGCAACCCGGCCGTTATTAGCAGATTCTGGGCAGTTGCTCACCGGCCAACCAGTCAACCATGCGGCGACCACCCAGCTTTGTCGTCATTTGTACGAAGTGATGAGCATCCTCCCTGACTTCACCGATGACAGCCGCCTCTCGCGCCTGAGGGTGCGCGCGCATCACGGCAAGCAAGTGCGCGGCATCTCCGGGTGCACAAATTGCAATCAGTTTGCCTTCATTGGCAATATATAACGGATCAAGGCCTAAAAACTCGCATGCCGCTGCGACTGACTCATGCACCACAATGGCGGCTTCATCAAGCAGCATCCCGACAGCAGATTGCTGCGCGATTTCATTCACGGTGGTGGCAAGCCCGCCGCGAGTCGGATCGCGCAAAACGCGCAAGTTCACACCAGAGGCCAGCATGGCCGCCACCAGGGTATGCAATGCGGCGGTATCCGAGACGATGGGCGCATCAAAACTCAGATTCTCGCGCATCGACAATACCGCCATGCCGTGATCGCCGATGGAACCTGACAGCAATATCTTGTCGCCGTGCCGCGCTTGATCACCCGATAAATTAATCCCGTCGGCCACAACGCCGACACAGGTAGTGGTGATGAATACCCCGTCCCCCTTACCCTGCTCCACCACTTTGGTATCTCCAGTGACTATCGGCACGCCCGCATCAACCGCCGCCTGCGCCATGGATAAAACGATGCGCTTCAGTTCAGAGAGCAAAAATCCTTCTTCAAGGATGAAAGCTGCAGATAAATAAAGCGGTACGGCTCCCATCATCGCCACATCGTTGATCGTGCCATGTACCGACAAACAGCCTATATCGCCCCCGGCGAAAAACAATGGCGATACCACATGACTGTCGGTGGACATTACCAGTCGTCCTGATGCAGGTGGCAGCAAGGTACCATCATTGCCCTGCGCCAGATACGGATTATCAAAAGCGGCCGCGAACAGCTCCGTGATCAGCTGCGCCATGCTCCGCCCGCCTGCACCATGCGACAGCTCGACGCGTCCGTTTTTGAAATCAACTGTGTAGCGAATAGTCAAGGCCGCACCTCCCGAAAACGTCCATACGAATAGTGTGCCGCGCAGGCTCCTTCCGATGACACCATGCACGAACCAATTGGATTTTCAGGTGTACACACCGTACCGAAAATTTTGCACTGTTGTGGCATTTTTTCTCCCCGCAAAATGGCGGCACATTCGCAGGCTTTGTGATCCGGTACGGCCACATAAGCTACCGGGAATTTCAATTCGGCATCATATTGAGCATAGTGAGCCTTAAGTTTTAACGCGCTGTCAGGCAAACTGCCCAATCCCCGCCACTCAAAGTCATCACGCACTTCAAACACGACCTCTACCAGCGCCTGCGCCTTTAGATTCCCCTCCCGCGTTACGGCGCGGGTGAATTCATTTTCAACTGTTGCCTGACCGGCATTGATCTGACGTATCAGCATCAAAATAGCCTGCAGCACATCCAACGGCTCGAATCCTGCGATCACCACCGGTTTTGCATACTCGCCGGCAAATATCTCATAAGGCTGGCTGCCGATCACAGTGGAAACATGTGCAGGTCCGATGAAGCCATCCAGCCCGACACCCGTAGTTAAAATGGCATGCATCGCCGCCGGCGTCAGCACATGATTGCACAGAATACTGAAATTTTTCAGCCCTTCTGCATCCGCCTGCCTGATCGCAACTGCCGTTGGCGGTGTCGTTGTTTCAAAACCAATGGCGAAAAAAACAACCTGCCGTAACGGGTTATCGCGCGCGATCTGCAGGGCATCCTGTGTCGAATAAATCATCCGCACATCCGCCCCCCCGGCTCTTGCACGCATCAGCGTCAGCCCGCCGGATGCGGGAATGCGCATGGTATCGGCATAAGTGCACAGAATGACTTTATGTTCCTTCGCAAGACTGATTGCCTGATTCACGCGACCAATTGGCAAGACGCACACAGGGCAACCCGGCCCGTGTATCAGCCTGACATTGTCTGGCAACAAATCAGCCAGACCATAGCGCGAAATCGCATGAGTATGTCCACCACAGAATTCCATCAGACGATAGCGATGTCCGGCGCTTACCTCGCGGACAATCCCGCTCGCAATGCGTCTGGCCAGTTGCCCGTCGCGGAATTCATCCACATACTTCATGAACTTGATCCGTTGGCATCCACCGCAGCTAATTCGGCGAATAATGCCAGCGTGCGCAGCGCCTCCGCTTCATCAAGTTTTTGCAGTGCGAAACCAGCATGTACAATCACGTAATCACCGGCTTCAACATCGTCAACCAGGGCAAGTGAAATTTCCTTGCGCACCCCTCCCAGATTGATGAGCGCAGTGTCCTTTAAAAGCAACTTTTCGATTCGTGCCGGAATAGCAAGACACATTTACCTCTCCTCATCATTTAACCTCCCTGTTTCGAACAGCCTGCATGGCAATCCAGGCTTGCCCCAGGGAAATCGAGCTGTCACCGGGTTGTTCTGAAGTCAATACGCGCAGATCCAACGCACTGAGTTTACTTGATAATTCACGTAATAACAGTTCATTGTAAAAACATCCGCCGCCCAGCGCGATGGTGTGAATATGCTGCGTGCCGGCAGCCTGCTCCGCCCAGTCGGACAGACCTTGCGCAACCGTGGCGTGAAACAGTGCCGCCCCATATCCGACATCCCGGCAATCCGCCAGTGCGCCCAACAGCGGGGAAAAATCCAGTACGCCGTTGATACTAATCAAGTAGCCCTCAATCATGGACGCAGCTTTTCCGTGCTGCTGCGCCAGATTCTGAAAAGCGATTGCAGCCTGCGCTTCAAAGGTTTGAATTTCGCAAACGCCCAGCAGTCCTGCAGCAGCATCAAACAAGCGCCCCATGCTGGATGTTTTCGGGCAGTTAAAGTCGCGCTGCAACATCGCAACGACTATTGCGGCACCGGCCTGATCCGGAAAACGCTGAAGAATTTCCTCACCCCGTCCCATTTGAAATAATACCCCGGCCGCCATGCGCCAGGGTTGTTGCGCTGCCAGATCACCACCGGGCATTGCCATCAACGCCAGATGCCCAAGACGCCTGAAATTGTCCCCTTCGACCTGCAACAGCTCACCGCCCCACGGCATGCCGTCTGTCCCCAGTCCCACGCCGTCCAGCGCAAGTCCCAGTACCGCGTCAGTAAAACCATGTTCTGCGCAAACGGCGGCAATGTGTGCGTGATGATGTTGCACCGCCAGCACAGGCAAGCGGTGCTGCACGGCAAAAGCCTGCGCGAACTGTGTGCTGTAAAAGTCAGGATGCAAATCATGCGCGATGATGTCCGGCACCCGCTCTTCACACAGGTACGCTGCCATTGCATCAAGCTGCATTCTGGCCGGGGCATTGTCCAGATCGCCGATCAGCGGCGAGACCTGCGCAACGTTGCCGTGCGTGACACAGATAGTGTTCTTCAGCCAGGCACCGCACGCTAACACGGACGGCTCATCAAACGGCAAGGTATATTTACGCATCTGACGCTGTAGCACAGCCCGCTTTCAGCCAGGCCAGCCAGGCCGACATACCTTCGCCGCTTTTAGCTGAGATACGTATTACCTGCAACTTTGGATTAACACGCTGCGCATACTCAATTGCCAGATCCGCATCGAAATCCAGATAAGGCAGCAAATCGCACTTATTGAGCAGCATCAGATCGGCGGCGCAAAACATATCAGGATATTTGAGGGGCTTATCCTCCCCTTCGGTCACCGATAAAATCACCACTTTATGCGCCTCACCCAGATCAAAGCCGGCCGGACAGACCAGGTTACCGACGTTTTCAATCAACAACAGACTGTCATGCTGCAAATCTAGCTGCGCCATCGCCTGCCCTACACGCTGCGCATCCAGATGGCAACCTCGTCCGGTGTTGATCTGTACAGCCTTCGCACCGGCGACACGTATGCGCTCCGCATCATGTTCAGTTTGCTGATCACCTTCAATCACCGCCAGCGGGAGTTCACCATTCAGCGCCACGATCGTTTTGACCAACAGACTGGTTTTACCCGACCCCGGACTGGATACCAGATTCAGCGCAAAGATACCCCGTTCACGCAAATTCTGGCGATTGATATCGGCATAATCGTTGTTCTTGGCAAGCAGATCGCGTTCAACCTGAATGACACGCAATTGCACCTTGTCAACCTGCTCGGGATCATCCGATTTGCTCGTCTGAGGCAGACGAAAAGTTAATGCCCCTTCACCTCGTGCAGGACGCTTTTTGGCAATCAATGTACCACTACACCCGCAAATTGCACACATCACTGCCTCCGGTTATTCTACGGATAAATCTTTTACACGCATTAGTCTGCCCGCGGTTATTTGCAAATGCGGGCTGTCACACACAGGACAAAGACCGTATAGGGCATCCATCGCAAAAACGGCACCACAATTCCGACAACAACCGGCACCGGGTGTTTCGATAATATCCAACACGGCATCTTCCGCAAGCGTGCCGCGCATTACGATATCAAAACAGAATCGCATGGCATCGGGTTCAACTGCTGATAGTTTACCTATTTCCAGCACGACGATACGCACGTGACGAAAGTTTTGCGTCACTGCCGACGTCTCGAATATCTGCAGCAAATTTTCAGCCAGCGACATTTCGTGCATGTTATGCGAAATACAGTGCGCTACCAATCGGGGAAATCCTAATCCCGGTCAGTCTCAACCATTTGCTATGAGCTGTGCCTGACAATGCTGTCGCGATACCAATACCTGCCAGATTCAACATTATCGTGAAAACCATAAAACCCGGAGCATAACTCAAACCGGATAAAGTTTTTGGCATTTCAAGCCCATTCATATCGCCATGGCATAGCGCGAATAGCCAACGATAGTGACGCTTGCTGCCAGCGGCAGACGAATCGAAATCAACAAAATGAGCAGCAGTGCCATAATATCGCTTGCAACATCTTTCAACATAAGAAATTTTAATGCCCTGCATGCCCAATAAGCCGCAGACTATCATGACACTGACAAAATTTACCGGTCTCAGCCAGCTTGCGCGCCCGTCAGCCTGTTTTACCCATAAATCTACTGTAATCATTGCAAAAAAAGATCAAGTCCGGTCAACGGATGCGTCAATACCATGCAACAAACCTCTTCCGCAACGACATATGCACCGGCTAGTCCGGACATTATCAATAGTAGGGATATACCGATATTAATTAATACTTTCATATAGATACTATAGCTACAGGAGATTGTAAACAGTTTAATCCATATTGCAAAAAATGCATAATGATTGCTGCCAAAGTGGTTTTAAGCGAGTAGAATCACTGCAAAGCAATCCTGCCGGTTATCATTCGAGGGGGTCTTATGGTTAGTCAAGTCAGCACGCATGCCGGATATCTTGATGATATTCTTGCCAGACATCACCACCGCACCAATCAGTTGTTGCAGGTACTCATCGAGGCGCAGGCGCACTATGGCTATATCCATACCAGTGCTATCGATTATTTAAGCTTGCAGTTGCAACTGCCCCGCGCGCAAATCGAAGGTGTGGCGAGTTTCTATTCATTTCTGTATTTACAGCCGCACGGCGACTATCGCGTACTTTTCTCCGACAATATCACCGACCGTATGCTGGGCAACATGGATCTGATGCTAAGCCTGTGCAAGCAACTTTGGGTGGAACCTGGAAAAATTTCAGAAGACGGTTTACTTTTTGTATCCACTACCTCCTGTACCGGCATGTGTGATCAGGGACCTGCGCTGCTGATAAACAACATCGCCATCAATCAACTGACAGGCGAGCGGATAAATGAAATTTGCGTGCTAATACGTGAGCGTGTGCCGCTGCTCGAATGGCCCGCTGAATACTTTGAGATTGCCGACAACATCCGGCGCAGTGATATTTTACTGGGCAGCAATTTTCAATCCGGTCGTTCCTTAACTGCACTACTGCAACGTGGCACCGCTGAAACCTTACAACAAATTAAAGTCTCGCGTCTGCGCGGACGGGGCGGTGCCGGATTTTCGACAGGCATGAAATGGGAGCTTTGCCAGGCGGCCACGGGCCGTGAGCATTTCGTGGTGTGCAATGCCGATGAAGGTGAACCCGGCACCTTCAAAGATCGTGTATTGCTGAACCGTTACGCTGATATGGTCTTCGAAGGCATGACGCTATGCGCTCGCATCATCGGTGCTAAGCGAGGATTTCTGTATCTGCGCGGTGAATATCGCTATCTGCTGGAACCCTTGCTGTCGGTACTGCAAGGTCGACGTGAGAAAAACCTGCTGGGCACAAGCATACTGGGCAATAACGATTTCAACTTTGACATCGAGATTCATCTCGGTGCAGGTGCTTACGTATGCGGCGAAGAATCCGCGCTAATAGAATCACTGGAAGGCCATCGCGGTACGCCACGCAATCGCCCTCCTTTTCCGGTGACTCATGGCTATTTAAATCAGCCTACCGTGGTCAATAACGTCGAAACTTTTGCCGCCACCTGCCTGATCGCGCAAAATGGCGGCGCCTGGTATGCCGGCATCGGCACCGACACCTCAAGCGGCAGCAAAATCTTATCCGTGTCAGGCGATTGTGAACGACCCGGTCTGTACGAGTACCCGTTTGGCGTCACAGTTGCCCAGGTACTGAGTGATTGCGGAGCAAAGGATACCCAGGCGGTACAGATAAGCGGTCCCTCCGGTGTGTGTATCGCAGCCGGTGAATTTCAGCGACGCATTGCGTTTGATGATATACCGACGGCAGGTGCGTTCATGGTATTCGACCAAAGCCGTGATATGTTTGAAGTAGCGCGTAATTTCGTGCATTTTTTTGCACATGAAAGTTGCGGTTTTTGTACACCCTGCCGTGTAGGCACCTCCTTGCTCTCCAACATGATGGATAAACTGAGTCAGGGTCACGGCTCAGCCTGTGATCTTGTTGAAATTGAAAAACTCAATCTGTTGTTGCAATCCACCAGTCACTGCGGCCTGGGACATTCAGCCTGCAATCCGGTGCTCGATACGATAGCGAAATTCAAACCTGCCTATGACATACGATTGACACATAAAGAATTCACCCCGGCTTTCGATCTGGATAGTGCCTTGTCACAGGCACGGCAGATGACAGGACGTGATGACGCCGGTGCACACTTGAGGGAATGCGAATGAATAATCCGACTTTCACGCTAGATGGCAAAACGATTCCCTTTACCGAGGGGCAAACCATTATTCAGGCGGCGATAGCAGCGAGTGTGTATATTCCGCATCTGTGTTTCAACCCGGAATTCAAGGCGCATGGTTCATGCAAACTTTGCACGGTCAAGGCCAACGGACGGAAAACCGCCTCTTGCACTGCGCAACCTCAGCCCGACATGATCGTTGAGAGCAATATTCAGGAACTCAACGATGAACGTCGCGCCTTGTTGCAAATGCTGTTCGTCGAAGGCAACCACTTCTGTCCGTCCTGTGAGATGAGCGGCCAGTGTCAGTTGCAAGCCACCGCGTATGAACTCAACATGATGTCACCGCACTTCGATCATTTCTTCCCCGATCGACCGCTGGACGCCTCGCATCCCGAATATTTGCTCGATTTTAACCGCTGTATCCTCTGTTCCTTGTGCGTCCAGGCCAGTCGGGATGTGGATGGAAAAAACGTGTTTGCCTTGGCCGGGCGCGGCATCAACAGCCATTTGATCGTCAATGCTAGCCAACTGGCAGAAACCGGCTTCAGCGGCGACGACAAGGCGGCGCACGTCTGTCCGGTCGGCGTCATTTTGAAAAAACGCGTCGGCTTCGTTGTTCCTGTAGGGCAGCGTAAATATGACTTACTGCCTATCAGTGCGTTAGCAAAAGGAGACTAATAGATGCCCGTACCCGCAAAATTAAGAGTGGCAACCACGTCTTTGGCAGGCTGTTTTGGCTGTCACATGTCCATACTCGACATCGACGAGCGCCTGCTGGCTTTGCTTGAACTGATTGAATTCGATCGTTCACCGTTGACCGATATCAAACACTGTGGCCCTTGTGATATTGGCATCATCGAAGGTGGTGTGTGCAATGCCGAAAACGTGCATGTGTTGCGTGAATTTCGCGCAAACTGCAAGACATTGATTGCAATCGGCGCGTGTGCGATCAATGGCGGACTGCCTGCGCAGCGCAATCATTTATCCGTTTCGACGATACTGAATGAAGTCTATCAAACACAGCATGGACTGGTTGGCGGCTTCATTCCAAATGATCCGGAGCTGCCCTTGCTGCTGGATAAGGTACATCCCATCCATGAAGTGGTGAAAATTGATTATTTCATACCCGGCTGCCCGCCTTCTGCGGATGCCATCTGGAAAGTGCTGACCGACCTGCTTGCTGGCAAAACGCCTGAACTGGGTCACGGTCTGATTTCTTACGATTAAAGGATACGTATGTCGAATAGCCTGGAAACAGCCCAACATCCTGAAACATTGCGCCGCATCGCTATAGACCCGATTTCGCGCGTTGAAGGCCATGGCAAAGTCACCATCCTGCTGGATGAAAACAATCATATCCATCAGGTAAGATTGCATATCGCGGAATTTCGCGGTTTTGAAAAGTTTATTCAAGGACGTCCCTATTGGGAAGTCCCTGTGATGGTGCAACGTCTGTGCGGCATTTGTCCAGTCAGCCATCATCTGGCGGCAAGCAAAGCGCTGGATGCCATTGTCGGTGCTAAACAGCTCACCCCCACCGCAGACAAGATACGCCGCCTGATGCACCACGGCCAGATGCTGCAATCACATGCGCTGCATTTCTTTCATCTTTGTTCACCCGACCTGCTGTTCGGCTTCGACAGCGAGGTAAGTCAGCGCAATATTGTCGGCATCGCGGCAAAATACCCGGAAACGGCTCGTCGCGGCATCCTGTTGCGCAAATATGGTCAGGAAGTGATCCGTCACACGGCCGGAAAACGCATCCATGGCACAAGCTCCGTACCCGGTGGCGTGAACAAATCCTTATCCCTTGCTGAACGCGACGAACTGCTCAAAGATAGCGAAGAGATGGTGGCATGGAGCCGGGATGCAGTACAACTGGTTAAGGAATTACATTTTAAAAATTCTGAACTCTATAACAGTTTCGGTGCTTTTTCTGCCAATATCATGTCACTGACAGCCGCTGACGGCAGCATGGACTTGTACGATGGTCAGTTGCGGGGGCGCGACGCTGCCGGACACATTATGTTTGACGGCGTCAAGGATCAGGATTACACCACACTCATTGCTGAGCAGGTGAAAAACTGGAGCTACATGAAGTTCCCCTACCTCAAAACCTTGGGCCCTGAACAGGGATGGTATCGGGTAGGCCCCTTATCCCGTGTGCAAAATTGCGACTTTATCGCAACGCCGCTAGCCGAAATCGAACGCCGGGAATTTATCGCCTATAGCGGGAAATCACTTTTACATGCACCGTTAGCTTACCACTGGACGCGCATGATAGAGATGCTGCATGCGGCTGAGACTATCCGCGACTTACTGCACGATAATGACATCATGGGCAGCGACTTGACGGTAAGAGGCGAGCGTGGTTTTGAGGGCGTCGGCATAATCGAGGCACCGCGCGGCACACTGATCCATCACTACCGCGTTGATGAAAATGATCTGATCAGCATGTGCAATCTGATCGTCTCCACCACGCACAACAATCAGGCGATGAACGAAGCTGTGCGGCGCGTCGCCCAGCAATATCTGCACGGACATGAAATTACCGAAGGACTGCTCAATCACATTGAAGTCGCGATACGTGCGTTCGATCCCTGCCTGTCCTGTGCAACTCATGCCCTGGGCAAGATGCCGCTGGAAGTCGAAGTATTGGATGCATCAGGCGAGCAAATGTCCTACCTGGCTCGTGCCGGCGACGGCGCTTCAATAAATTGCTAATGCCAGCAGCAACACTCATTTTTGCCATTGGTAACGAGTCACGCGGCGATGATGCGTTAGGACCGCTGCTGTTGCGGGAGCTGGCTAGCTGGCTTAAGGACGGCGGAAGGGAGAAGGGAGAAGGGTTGCTTGAGCAGTTCGAACTGATAGAAGAATTTCAATTACAGATCGAACACGCCATGGACATCAAGGACAGAAAAAGGGTTTTTTTTATTGATGCAGGCATGGATACCCCCTCACCCTTTCACTTTTACCGGCTGCAAGCCTCTGACCAACCGGTACTGTACAGCCATGCACTTTCACCTGCAGCCTTGCTTAATGTATATGTTCAGTTCTACAAGGAATCACCTCCGGATGCCTACGTTTTATGCATAAAAGGTGAGACTTTCGAACTCGGCGAATTGCTATCGGGTAATGCCTGTGAAAATCTGGCCTTAGCGTTAACTTTTGCTAAACAATGCCTGCTGGAAGCGGAATCATCGGCTTGGAATATAACGAGTTCCCGGCGAAATAATCTTTGATTTTTACGCCGGGATAAAGCGGTGCTGTTTCAAAAACCAACTACTATAGTCAATTTTTGGTCGTGTTTATGACAAGTTTCAGCTTCATCTTTGCAAGCTGCCATCGGATTGTACAGGCACAGTTGATCGTTTTATTTTGCGAAGTAGTCGCTTTGCGCTGAGGGTGACTTGCTAATAAGGTAGTTTGCTGCGGATCGCTTCAGGCTGGTGCGGATCGCTTCAGGCTGGTGCGGTTTACCTCACACTGGTGGGGTAGGCTCTGAATGCGCTTGAATTCCATCAGGCTCTCAGTGGACCAGGCCATTTTGATGTGAATTGCATCAAGCTTGCAGCTAATCCGGCAAGAGGCAGCATAAATTGCACCAGTCTTAGCCAAAAATATGTGGAACTAATGCAAGCGGGGGTGACCGATTCCAAATTAGCTGTGTCTGTACAGAGTTTAGCTGGGATCCAGCTCAGACTGACGTGACCTAGTGCAACACGCCTGAACAGTTTTCGAGCTTTGCTGCCATCGAATGCAACTTGCCTGAATAATTTTCGAGCTTGATTGCAACCGATTGCAAATACAGGGCCACCTGAGATATGCGAATATCGCCTGAGTTGGAGACACGATAGCACACAAATTTGCAGCAGTACCACAGTCTGGTTTTAAACAACGCCTATAGCCTTCCCGCTAAGGCCGAACACGATGCAATTCGCATGTGACGATAAGTTATATGGCAAGAAACTTTTAATCATATATATCCGCTAACAAGACACAAGCACCCTGCATTTTTAACTAAAGCGGCCCATAAATATTAAAATAAGCTCCGTACATAGCATCAAGCTAATTGCTTCACCCCTTGCGAAATTTACTGCATCATTTATTAAGGTTTGAATCAATGCGAATTGCTTGCGCCATCCTTTCATTGTTATTGCCTTTTGGCACGCCTCTTTACGCTGCCGGCAACGAAATTGCCACACAAAACAGCTTATCGATGGATGACGGAATTCGTTTTTCCTGCCGGCCAGACCAGCTTAAAAATATCGAGTCTGATTTCGATTTATATCTGAAAGTATTAAAAATCGACGCGTCATTGGTGAATAAAAAAACAGATCAGGCTAATGCTAACGTTCGCTATACATTGAATACGCCAAGCGAAGACAGCAATACGCTAAATTTACAAAGCCGTGCCGTATTGAAGATTAAGAATGAGATTGTTTTTCTCCCCGACCGAACAGGTAAATACCGGAAACTCAGCGTCGTATCGAAAAAGGAAATTTTACTGGCGTTGCTTCAACATGGTCGTCTTACTGAATTTAAAGGCGATGCCTGCGCTATAAATGCCCTCAAGGATCATATCGGCATTCGCCAAAACATCGTGGCCTGGTCGGAAAAATTATATTGGAATTTTCCGAATGGCGGTCGGGCGCAATGGAATAAAAAATATTGGATACACGGCACACCCAGCCTGAAAACCCCTTTACATGAAAGCATCGCTGACGTTTTTCTAAATCAGAGTAAGTACTCAATTGGTTGTTATGTTGGAGCAAAACTTTTAATCACGCAAGGAATTCTTGATTATTACACTCGTATCAAGCAAGACCCGATCCAAGTAGCACGACTTGAAAAACGGCTGAACGAAGATCATGAAGTGCTTGAAAATATCGAACCGAGTGGAATGTGGTATTTTGAGACAGATTTTAAGCAACAGGAAATTAATCATCCAGGCAAGCTTGTAAGGATTGAATATGGCGTGGCCGAAAAGAATTTTATTCCCGGTGACTGGATTTATATCCTAAATACCGATCCAATCAGCCATAAAAAAATTGGTTATGAAGGCTCCAATCCAATTTATCTTGGAAATAATAAATTTGCCGATTATTACAACGACAATAAACATGCTTATAGCTACCAGCAGAAAATAGATGAAGTCTACCAGTGGCGGAATGGTGTTTTCAACCGCACGCGCGATGCTATTAAGATAAAAACACTGCTCCCGCAAGAGATGGAAAGCTTAAGCAAAACGCCCGGCAACGGCGGACTGATGACGGATGTCCGAGTTTTTCCTTATTATTTCGGCCATGAAAAACTACCCGCGCTAATTGATTAGGCTCGATTGTCAAACCATCGAGTTACCTGAACTTTATCAAGTGCTGAAGGGACGGTTTCATTTATGAAGGAGGGACTTGCCCGACAATCACATTTTCCGAGGGTACATTTTTTTAGATTTACACAATGTAGTGCATACTCATAATCCTGAGCAAAAAGTTAAATTTTTTCGATCACATCATGACTTTACCTGCGAGGACTATTACTCTCTCCGTACAGGCATTCAGAACAATCACTGAAATTTTGGATGTGTTTGACTGCTGCACCGGTTTGTGACACCTGCACCCAAGGACGCCATCCCTCCAGTATGCGTTTCCTGTTCGATAATCTTTCCTGGATAAAATCCGGAAAAGCAGTCCGCGAACATTCAATTACCTTGTCAGAAGTAGAATTCCTGCTGTAGCCACAACGTGATATGAGCAATTCTTCTATTCCCGGGCTGTAATTGCCAAGCTCTGTTATATCCTCCATAGTCATCCAATAAAGGTCATTGGATGGTCTGCTCATCATTAGGTCAATTAAGCGCTGAGGAATATCTTGATAACGGAGATATGCACCGATTATTTGCATCAAGTCATGTTGATGTGCTTCGGCACCAATCGAATCATGTAGTTTGCTTGAATCCAATTTAAGGTATGGTCGATGCAAACCTATGTAACCCATTTTAGCCGGTGGCATATTGCCATTTTCAGTCCCAATTGCCACGTGCGAATCACCCGCTAAAAAAATATAAAAACAGGAACTGGCACAGATTCCGCTCCCTTTCACTAACGTATTCAAGTGAAAAGCCTTAACAGTAGACGCAATATTGAGTGACTCTTCTATATTCCCACCCGGACTATCCAGAAACAAAAAAAGGTCCAGTCTATTATGATTTAATAATAAAATGTTTTTTGCTAATTTTTCGGCATCCCCTTTTTTAATTTCCCCTGAAAGTAGAATTACATTATCTGCATCAGGAAGAATTGACATTTCGGAAGCAAAGGATAACTGACATAGTTGCGCAAATAGAAGAAAAAAAGCGACTTTAATTAGAGTGTACATAGCTAAATACTCCTTTATAGCTCTGAATTAGTTAATTGCTGGTTTGCCTGTAGTTTCTCTGAAATTATTGTTTAAAATAGTGCTGTGTTAATTTCTCGCTTGTTAATATAAATGTGCTGCGGCATAATTTTATGTTGCGACGCAATCAACAAGTTAGGGACATTTTGTAGAGCGATCTGCCTCGTACTATTACGCAGCCATTTTTCAATAGAAGAAAATGATGCGAGAAATTTTTCAGAGTTACTCATGGCGCATGGTAAATAATGGGCAGAACAATGCTTACTCCAACGCCTCACACATTACTCATTGGCAGCACAACAAACAATAGACCAAACTGCCTATGCATTTTGGCATGTAAAAATTGCTGACTTGCCGTGATCTCCTGATTCACAGAGAATTTTGTTCCAATAGTTTTCACTACCTTTCAGTATTCTGGACTCCGGACTTTCGCTTTTAAAGATAGTTAGATAGAATTTTGGCGGCCACAATACCAAGAATAGAGATATTCGCAATAATTTGAAGTACAAGCCAGACGGACGCCCTGTTATTTGGGGTATCGAAAGATGCAATGGCAGTTTTTAATCTCTGCAGATTGTAAATTTTAATATCAGCATGCAATCTCGCTTGGCTGCTTGCTGGCAGCTTATTTCCAAAACAGAAGGGCCGCGGATGTCCGTGATATGTAGATTGCTATTGAATTTGACGATAGTCTGAGATATTTTGACTGGCTGAATGAATCAGCGCTGCAAAACCCGGTGCTTGTCCGGATAGTGGCAGTATCCTGCTCATATCAAAATGTATGGTGCCTGTATAAAGATGAACATCTCTGGGCAGGAATATTAGGTAATTCTCACCCATAAACGTAACAATTTGATTTTATTTGAGAAAGCATGGTTTTTTGGTGGGGTGCGCTCAAAAACCAAGTGCAACATTTTTAGAGGAGAATGTTGCATGGGAAAAATTTACAAGCAGTTGAGTATCGAAGAGAGAACAATGATTCAGACACAGCTATCAATGGGGTTCAAGCCAGGGCAAATTGCTCG
>CAIWRI010000058.1 GCA_903915035.1 uncultured Nitrosomonadales bacterium
AAATAGGCCGGAATTTTACCGCTGTGATTTTGATACCCGGATATCGGCTTGATGTGTCTAAGATAATTCTTAATCACCTGAGAAGGCTCAACGCGAGAATAAATTGTCATTTATCCATGTTATATGGAATAAAGTAATATTTACATCATCTTTGTACTAAGAAAATCCCTACATAATCATTCAAATAGCTTATATAAAATCAGCATCACCTGATGTTTTTTTTGACTGCTATCAGCCATAATCTGTACGTATCAAAATTAATTAAATCATCGTTTTTTAATATTTTATGAACATTTTTATTTTGCTGATATTGTTAATATTAAATATATTTAAAGCGGTTTATTTACCACATCCGCTGACAAGCTCGGTTGATATTTTTTAGTCGGAAAATAATTTTTTATATTCAAAAGCGATTTTTGTTGCGCAAAAGGATATCTCATGAAACGGTTAATTTTCGCCATTATGGCGACAGCTTCAATAGTGACTCCATTCACTGTCATCGCCGATCAGCATGGGGGTGGAAGACATTGGGGCGGACATGAAATTCACCGCTTTGCTGAGCATGATTTTAAAACCTGGCGAGATGGGCGCTGGTATCAGGGAGCTCATGACAATCGATTGGGATGGTGGTGGATTGCGGCAGGAATCTGGTATTTTTATCCTGCACCGGTTTATCCCTACCCGGATCCATTTACACCGCCAGTGACGATTATCAATCAACCGACGGCAATCAGTCCGGATCACCCCGTGCCACAGTTCTGGTATTACTGCGCTTCGGAAAAAGAATATTACCCCTACTTGCCAAGTTGTCCGGAAGCCTGGCACCAGGTACCTGCTCTACCGCCTCAAACAGTGCCATATTAGTTTGCTTATTCAGGGCAAGCAATTAACAGGGAGTAAAAATTATGCGTTATCCGATTTCGTGGACAGTTTTTTTTCTGATTATTGCAGGTTGCGCAAACATTCCAACCGGCCCCGGCGTTGCAGTGATGCCGGCACCCGGTAAACCCTTCGATCAGTTCGCACAAGAAGATCAGGATTGCAGGCAGTATGCGCAACATTCTATTGGCTCAACAGCTGATCAGGCAGCAACAAATTCGGAGGTTAAAAGCATTGCGGTCGGAACAGCAATTGGTGCCGTAGCCGGCGCGCTTGGTGGCGGTCACCATGGCACCGAGTCAGGCGCCGCTGTCGGGATGCTGGGCGGTGCAGCGGCAGGTGCTAATGCTGCTCGGTATAGCGGGTATGAAGCGCAGCGCCGTTATGATATTGCCTATGAGCAATGCATGTATGCAAAAGGCAATCAACTCCCCCAGGCATCCGCCTATTTACCCAGAATAGTTCAACCTTCAACGCAGCCCGGCACATCTTATTATCCGCCACCACCACGGCAATCACGCCCCTCTACCGGGGAATAAGGCCAGTATTAAATAGATCTATTAAATCCAATCAACAGGCCGGGGAAAATCATGCAAATCAGAACATCAACAATCAGTTGCATTGCCATGCTGATGACAGCATTTGCCTTCGCAGCAATGGCGGACAACATGTCTACTGTTCAAATGGTCAAACCCGAGCGTGCATATCACTATAAAAATTTTGAAGAGATGAAACTGAAGTTGATTCAACGGCTGCAGAACAAAGTCAGTAAAGCGCAAGAGCGGCTTGATTGTGTACAAAAAGCACAAGACTCAAAAGAACTTCGCATGTGTCTTCACAGGCATAAAAAGCATACGCTGAAGGAATAGTTTTGGTCAGCCATTTAGCTTTTTTATCTGGCTGATATTTAGTTTTACTGCCTCAAAAATATTAAAAGTGGCCGTAAGTTTATAAATTAATCTATTAAACAAGGGGTAATAGTTGCTATGAGCCATCATCTTACTCAGCCGGAAGAAATTGATATGATTTTAAAATATATGAAGGATGTCGGCGATATTGATGCCGGAATGGAGTTTACCGATAAACCGGTAAACAGAATCGCCCTGCACAGTTGGGGTATTGATATCGGCCACACCTCTGCATATCGGGCGGCTTACATGAAAACGCATCAATTTTTCTAAACAAGATTTTGACACGTATTCAGGATGGCTTAAGCCGTGTTGCACAAGTCACAAAATGCCAAATACAAGGCTATTGAAGTGGTTATATCGTAAGTAGCTCGCGAGGAATTTTCCTCTTTTATTTCAACAAGGAGATAGTGAAATGGCAACCGGTACTGTTAAATGGTTTAACGATGCAAAAGGTTTTGGTTTTATTGCCCCGGATGACGGCGGCATGGATTTGTTTGCACACTTTTCCGCGATCAATATGGGTGGATTCAAGTCACTCAAGGAAGGTCAGAAAATCAGCTTTGATGTAGCGCAGGGTCCCAAGGGGCGGCAAGCCTCAAACATTCAGGCCCTTTAACTGCAAAAATGATTATGCCCCGCGTGCTTTAAGACTGGATAAAGCGTGGCAGTGCACTACTGGAGACACTTAAATGACGGCAAAACAGGTTTTGTTTCATGACGCTGCCCGTATCAAGATTATTGAGGGCGTGAACATTCTGGCGGACGCGGTCAAGGTGACGTTAGGTCCCCGTGGCCGCAATGTCATCCTGGATCGCAGTTACGGCCCGCCACTGGTGGCCAACTCCGGTGTCATCGTGGCGAAAGAGATTGAACTGAAAGACAAGTTCGAGAACATGGGCGCGCAAATGGTCAGGGAAGTCGCCAGCAAGACTTCTGATGTGGCAGGCGACGGCACCACCACGGCTACCGTGCTGGCACAGGCAATCGTGAAGGAAGGCATGAAGTATGTCGCAGCCGGGATGAACCCAATGGATTTGAAACGCGGCATTGACAAGGCCGTTGGCGCAACCGTGCAAGCGTTGCACAAAATTTCCAGGCCATGCACGACGAATAAGGAAATATCCCAGGTCGCTGCCATTTCCGCCAGTTCCGATACCTCCGTCGGCGAGATCATTGCTCTGGCGATGGAAAAAGTTGGCAATGAGGGCGTGATCACGATTGAGGATGGCCGGAGCCTGCAAAATGAGCTGGAAGTGGTGGAAGGAATGCAGTTTGATCACGGTTACTTGTCTGCTTACTTTATTAATACTCCTGAGAAACAGACTGCCGTGCTGGATGAACCATACATCTTGTTGCACGATAAAAAGATCAGCAATATTCGCGACTTACTGCCGCTACTGGAGCAAATATCCAAGGCCGGGCGGGCGCTGCTGATTATCGCCGAGGATGTCGAAGGAGATGCGCTGGCCACGCTGGTGATTAATAATCTGCGCGGCATACTGAAGATCGTTGCCGTCAAGGCACCGGGTCTTGGTGACCGGCGCCGTGCGATGCTGTCGGATATTGCCATTCTGACAGGCGGTTCGGTTATCGCTGAAGAGGTCGGATTGTCGCTGGAGAAAATCACGCTGAAAGATCTTGGTCAGGCCAAGCGTATCGAAATAGGTAAAGACGACACCACAATCATTCGTGGCGCTGGGGATGCGAATGCAATCGAGCGGCGCATCAAACAAATTCGCAAACAGATTGAGGAAGCTGCCAGCAGTTATGACAAGGAAAAATTACAGGAGCGTGCCGCCAAACTGGCTGGCGGTGTTGCGGTAATCAAGGTTGGTGCCGCCACCGAAACGGGAATGAAAGAAAAGAAAGCACGTATCGAAGATGCGATGCATGCGACTCGTGCCGCAGTCGAAGAGGGCATTCTGCCCGGCGGCGGGGTTGCGTTACTGCGCGCCAGGGCCGTGATCAGCACACTGCAAGGCGATAACAGCGAGCAGGACGCCGGTATCCGTATCGTGCTGCGGGCGCTGGAGGAACCATTGCGCCAGATCGTAGCTAACGCAGGGGGGGAACCCTCGGTGGTGCTCAATAAGGTGCTGGAGGGGAAGGGCAGTTTCGGTTACAACGCAGCGTCAGAGAAATATGGCGATCTGCTCGAAATGGGTGTGCTGGATCCGACCAAGGTAACCCGCACCGCCTTGCAAAATGCCGCTTCGATTGCGGGACTGATACTTACCATGGACGTGATGGTGGCTGAACTGGCGAAGGAAAATCCTGGCGCCGAGATGGAGATGTCGTAATTGGAGATCATGTTGAGCATATCTATTCCGCTGACTCCGCCCGATTATGATCAGGCTCGTATGATCAAACGCCCGGATGGCTTTTACTGGCAGGAAAAGCTTACCGGCGAAGAGTACGGCGCTTTTTCAACGCTGCTGCAGGCGATACAGGAGATGCAAAGCGTGGATGATGACGGCTATGGAGCCGGCGAATTGTTGCAGGAGGCCGTAGAGGAGATCGGCATCTCTGAGCGGATAGACCCGCAAACAGGTGAACCGGAGGAAGATTTTCAACCGCATCTTAGCGATGAATAACCTTCCTGATTAAAACCCGCGCACGAGGGGTAATAAGCGAAGAAATGATCGTGCGAGCTGACATCGAGAATAAATTAAATGTCGAAAGGATGCACCATGAACATATCCAGCAAAACTCGTGCCCTTGGTATCGCCAGCGGCATTGCAATTTTCGTCGCAGTAGGACTCTTCTCAACCATCGCAGCGAATAAACCATCTTCCGATAAACCTGTTGTACCCGCTGTCATCAGCGAAACGATCATCGCGCCGGCAGAGCAGTTGGGCATGGCTTATGCGGCAGTGGCCGCGCACATAAAGCCTGCAGTCGTCAGCGTGTATTCTGAAAAAATGGTGAAGGTTATGCCCCGCTTGTTTCCGTTCGGCAATGATTTATTCGAACAGTTTTTCGGCTGGAATCAGCCGGGTTCGCTTAACAGGCCCAAGGAATACAGCGTCCCCCGCAGCGGTATGGGATCGGGCATGATTCTTGATAAGCAGGGTCATATTCTGACCAATTATCATGTGATTAATGATGTCGACAAGATCAAGGTGCAACTCGCGGACAAGCGCAGCTTCGAAGCGGAAATCGTCGGTACGGATCAGAAGACGGATGTTGCGATCATCAAATTAACCGGCAATATCCCGGTCGATTTGCCTGTCATACAACTGGGCGACTCGGAAGCCATGGTTGACGGTTACCTGGTGCTTGCGGTCGGTGCTCCGTTCGGGCTAACCCAAACCGTTACACATGGCATCATCAGCGCCAGGGGGCGTTCAGATGTCGGCATCTCTCCCTTTGAGGACTTTCTTCAGACTGATGCGCCGATTAATCCCGGCAATTCCGGCGGGCCGCTCGTCAACATGCGCGGGGAGGTGATCGGCATGAACAGTGCCATTGCCACCGGCGGCGTACAACTCGGCGGTGAGGGGCAATCTGCCGGTGTCGGTTTCGCCATCCCCTCCAATCTGATTAAAACGATGCTGCCTACCCTGATTCATGGCGGGCAGATCACGCGCGGCATGCTGGGCATCACGATTCAGGAAATTAACAAGGAACTGGCTGCGCAGTTTCATTTGCCGGATACCCGGGGCGCGCTGGTATCGCAGGTCAATAAGGGTTCGCCGGCTGATAAAGCCGGATTGCAACAGGGCGATGTGATCGTACGGATAAACGGCAAGGAGATAGGCGATACCCGGCAATTGCGTAATCTGATTGCGGCAACCGCGCCCGGCAGCAGCGTCAGGATAACCTTGATCCGGAATGGCAAGGAAAAAACGTTCAGCGCGACGATCGACAAAATGAGTGCCGACACGCCTGTTATTGCAGAACCATCCGGCAAGGTCAAAGATCAGTTGACCAGACTCGGACTGGGTGTACAGGCGCTGACGCCGGAGCTGGCGAAGCAGTACGAGTTGCAAGGTGAGCGTGGTGTGCTCATTTTCAGCGTCGAGCCTGGCAGCCCGGCGTCAATGGCGAGTTTGCAGGCGGGTGATCTTATCGTGGAAGCGAACCGACAAGTTGTCAGCAATATCGGCGAACTTCAAAATGCGCTCGGTAAGTCGCCAGAGCAGATTTTACTTCTCGTCAAACGCAGCGGGGCCAGTCTGTTTGTCGTGATCAGATTGAAATGACGGTCCGTTCATCAATTGTGGATTGCTCAGTTTGAGGAAGCGCAATTCCAGCAGGATGTGTGTCACAGAGATTGCCGCCAGCAGCGCACAGCCTGCGCGGAATAACTGCACGGGTACGCCCGTCACTGCCATAAAGTTCTCCTGATTGAGCCAGTTGCCCGGAAACCAGGCTGCATAAGGCACAACCAGTCCGCCGAATACCGCATAGGCAATGAAGCTGAAAGCGGCCGCATAACTGGCATACTTGAGCGATAATGATTCAGCTTGAATGAACACAATGCGACGCCGGTAATAGAGCAAAAACCCGATGCCTGTCAGCATAGCACCGGTAAAACCTAGTAAATATCTCGACCAGAGCACTACCGCCGCAAGTAAATTATCTGACAAGAGAGCCGCCAGCAGCACGCCGCCGATAAGCAAAAATGGCAAGCGGACATCAAGCAAACATCCGGCAGATGATAAAGGCAACGCTTCTTTGACGATGCGGCGACCAAACTCAACGAGGAAGACGTAGGACGCCAGTAGCAGGAAGGGTCTAAGGACGGTCAGGTAGGGATTCTGGCCGCGTATCATGGTCCAAAGATCCATCCATTCCAGGGAGCCGTGGAGGATACCGAAAGTCGCGAGCAGCCAGATGATGGAGAGCAGTCCACATCCCTCGCCTTTGCACGGCTGAAACAGAATCGCTATGCCGAGTGTCAGAAATGACAATCCGTAAATCAGGTAAATAACATTCATTATCGGGTCGTTAAATGGGTCTATCTTTGCAAGAGCGCAATGAAAAAATTAATGAAAATTTGCGGGCAAATAGCCCGGATATTGAAAAGAGTGGAAGCTAAAAAACTAAACGGCGCATAGCGCCGTTTAGTTTGAAACATTGCGAACTACTGCTTACAGTGCGTGAATATAGGATACAAACACGACATTGGTTGAATACTGCGGTGCCACTTGATTAGTCGGCATCACAGAAGCACTGGAAGAACCTCCGTACTGATAGGCATTATAGAGAAAGTCAGCTGAATTCAGATGCTGATATACATAACCCAACCTGACTTTACTTACTTTGTCCAGTTTATACGTGCCGACCAGCGTCAGTTTAAGCATCTCACTTTTGATGTTCGGCAAATCGCCGCAAGTCTGATAAAAGACCGATGAACAGGTATTTCCATAAAAGTCGGCAGATGCATAGTTTAGCGCTGTCCCGTAAGCTGTTTTTCCCAGTGAATAAGTCAGATCACCCGTAAAATCAAGCTTGCCTTTCATCAAACCATCCTGCTTTGAACCGATACCAATGGTAATATCGTTTTCCTTGAGTTTATTGGTCCAGGTTTGCGTGCCGGCTGGCACACTCAACTTAGTAGCCAAGGTAGCTCCGCTACCAGTCAGGGCATTAGATGTTGCAGCGTTACCTGACCATTGTTGTGCATTAGTCAAATCTCTCTTTGAATTTTGCATCGAAGCATAGGCTGAAACGGATGAATTATCCGTATAGGCGTAACTTGTATCCAGATTCAGGCTGGCTGAATTACCATTCTGTACACCAAAGGTGGATGGATACTTGTCATCCGTATAGCGCGTGTTTGCACTGAAGCTCAGCTTATCATTCGCCTGCCAGTTGATTCCAGCCTTTAAAAACTCCTGCTTGCGGGAAGCATCCATGTAAGCTACAAAACCCGGCATTTCAAAGCCGGCTGATTGACCCATCATAGGATTATAGAAATTCGGATTGATGTCAGCAACGCGGTCCGCATAACCTGCACCAGCACTGAAATTCAAATTGTCATTTGCTTTGAGCTTGTAGCTGGCCGCAACCTTGTTTTCCTTGCTTTGCGGGACTTCTGCACAGGTTGTAGGGGTATAAGCCGTCAATCCGGTAGCCGCACTTGGCGCGACGGCAGGGTAGCTGACGTTATCGCACCAGCGATTGATTTCCTCGTAGCCATAAGAGAAGTTTAGCTTCTGCTTCTGGTCGATACGATAATCCGCATCCAGATCAAGCTGCGTCTTCTTGTTGCTCATTGGTATATTTACCGCTGTCTCTGTCGCTCCCCCGATATCAATGTATTTATAAGTGCTGGAGGCTGTCTGGTTGTCGCGCTCGTTGTATTTGAACGCGGCACTCAGTTGCAGATCTTTCGTTGTCTGGTTGGTCAGTTTCAAATCTGCATGAGTCGTTATGACTAAACCGTTAAGCGAGCCTTGCGGAAGCCCGCCTACCTGCATCAGACCCTGCTGAGCATAGGAATCATTCTGCGTGTTGCGTGCATAAGACAGACCACCCACCAGTTTCGTTGCCGTTGAAAAATTATACCCGCCATTCAGATTCAACTGATTGAAATCGTTGTCAGGCATGGTGCTCTGAACATTGACTCCGTAAGCTGGCTGCGCTGGCGTAGTATAGGTTAGCATCGGATTGACGAATGACACGGCGTTATACGCATCACGGAAAAATGATCCGTAGTAACTTGCTGTAGCATAGGCCTTGTCGCCCAACCAGTTCAACGACATATTCACACTATCTGTCGTATAGTCAGTTGGCGACATAATAACAAATATCGCCTCTTTTTTAAGGGTAACACCGGTAGCCGCTCCATTAGTACCGTCTGATGCCACCCCCTGCAGTTTAGCCCCGGATTGATTGAGATGATTGTAATCAAATTTCACATTCCATTGCGGGTCAATCACGAAACCTGCATTGACCTTAGTATTTTCCCGCTGCGAGTAAACATCCGGCGTATTCAAATCTGCCAATTGCGCCTTCAACAAGCTGGTCGCGCCCAAAGCGGTAGAAGTTGTTCCAATGGTAGTTTTTGTAGCGGTATCAATCGTCCCGAAGTTAGCCGGCAGGGTAAAGACATTGCCACCCATCGCACCTACAAATGGGGTCTGAAAAGTATCAGTAATGTTATGACGCAGTTCGTCATAACTGATGCCCAGATTCCACTTGCCCTGGTCGCTCACACTAGCACCCAGTTCACGGGAAGTGGTACCCAGATCACGGCCATAAACATCCCAGCGACGCGTACCGCTGCCTTCATCGAGGGTGTTATAGCCGTTACCGCCCTTCAGACTGAAATTGCCGACAAGATCGCCGCCTTTTTTGTCCAGACCGTTATATTCGCCGAATTTGGCTGAATTTGTCGGTACATACGCAGCACCGATTTCCACTGAATTAGCCGGATGAGTCAGGGAAGCAATATCCCCGTCCTCCGCATTAGCCCCTGCGGGCATCACCAGCATAATCACTAGCGCGGCCTGCACCGACATGGATACCTTGTTAAATACAAAAAGTTCATTATTATTTTTCACAATATATTCCCCAATTTTAGGTTAGCGATGCAAGAATGCGCCGGCTGGACTATTCGAGCCGTGAACCATGGCATGGCAATTCATACAGCCTCGTCCTGAAGCACTGCCGCTGGGTGAAAGAAGCAGCGCTGTTTTGGTAGCATTCGGCTGATTAACTGGAAATCCAGCTGCGTTTGGACCAACAGCTGTCTTGCTGTTATGCGGACCGTTGTGGCATTCCTGGCACATGAACGGAGCGCGAGATTTCAACAGTGGTGTGATGTTGGAACCGTGAGGCGTATGGCAATTGCTGCAATCTTCTGTAGCAGGTTGATGTTCCCACAGGAAAGGACCGCGCTTTTCAGCATGACACTGGAAGCAGGTTTCATTGACCGTGTTTTTCTTCAACAACTTAGGACCGGCAGAACCGTGCAGATTGTGGCAATCAGAACAGACCACTTTGCCTTCACCGATAGGATGGTGAGACATTTTGTTGCTGTCAGCGCGCTGCTCTTTGTGGCAGGTGTAACAAACTTCTGCCTGAGTAGATTTTTGGCGTACCTTGTCATGGGCGTTATGAATCTGGTGACATGAACTACAAGCGACATCATTGCGCTCATGTTGACTGCCTTCCCAATGAGTGCGATTTTCACCACGGTGACAGGACAGACATGCCTGATTCCGTTCGGCAGCCGGGGTGGCGGTATTTTTACCGAACACGCGGTCAGGTTTAGGTGGCTTGGCGCTGCCCTTATAGCCCAGATGGGCGACACTTTCACCGTGGCAATTGGTACAAGTCGGTGTGCGGCCATCGGCAGTGACGCCATGCTTGGTCTGGCTGATAGACATTAGCTTGGGTGAGTCAGTTTCGTCGTGACAAGCGGTACATTTTGCATCACCACGCAATACCAGATCCTTGGCGACAGGCTTGCTGGCGTCAACCGGGTTTGCAACCGGCTCATTCGACGCCAGAAACACCTTAGCGACCGTTTTGTCAAGTGCCTGATCGGCAGCCTGGGCGGGTAAAACCAATAGCGAGCCTAGTACAGCGCACGCGATGAATATTTTTGATAGCAGCTTCATTTAAATTGCTCCCTTTATATTTTAGGACGGCGACCCTTATCGGGTCGTTACAGCGACAGAATCCAATCAGCCAGATTCTTTATTTCACTTTGATCTTTAGTATCAATGATCTTGTGATTTTCTTCAGTGCCATCCTCCAGCTTGACCTTAGGCCCCGTGGTGAGGTGTTTGATGATCTTAGCTTCTGCTTCTGGATTACCCTTGTACTTCAAAGCGACTTTCTTGTAAGAAGGTCCTTTCTTGGTTTTATCAATTGCGTGGCATTTGAAACAGTCATTCCTTTTGCCTGTGGCTTTGGCTGCTTCTTCGTCGATGGCTGCATGAGCGGTGCTGAACAGACCCGTTACCAGGATAAATGCGACACTTGCGATAAATTGTTTTTTCACGATGACTCCAATGATGTTTTTAAATTGGTCGGGGCAAACCCCGACCAGTACGTTTTGATTTAGAGATTACTTACGAAACCGATAATCACCAAAACCAGCAAGGTCAATCCGATCGAGATCAGGGTGAGACCCAGTACCTTGGACGCTACCGTCATCTTCTTCGATGGGGCATCGACCAGATACTTTTCCAATTCGCCCGATTCAACCAGGCGGTTGTAATGCTCAGTGTGTTCGCGCTTGAATTCTTCAATATGAACAGAACCCGTGAACATCACAACATCAGGTGGCGGGAACTTGTCCGGTCTGAAGTGGTTATTGAAGAAGTGCACTGTAAACAGGAACACCGCAGCCAGGAACGCTTCTTCACCATGTACCAGGGTCAGCACATTGAACATCCAGCCCGGCAGGATAGACGCGGTGATGTGCGGGAATGCCAGCATCAGACCACTACTACCGATGATGCCAACGCCCCAGAACACAGCCCAGAAATCGAACTTTTCCCAGTAAGTCCAGCGATCAAAGACAGGGCGAGCGCCTTTACCGATAAACCATTTGAACATGGCAACAATGTTCTTCAGATCAGTCCAGTTAGGAATCAGGGAATCCGGACCAAACCACTTGAAGGTCTTGCTGCGCAACAACTTGTTGCCGACATAAAGCAATTGGGTTAAAAATATCCCGATAAAGGCACTGGCACAGACGCGATGGATCAGACCTGCATTCTTCGCCCCGCCCAATGCTTGCACAACGACATGCGCCCAATGGGTATCTGCGTAGAACACCAGCATGCCGGTCAGGATCAGTGTCATGGTAACCATCGCGAAGATCAGATGGGCACTGCGCACTAACTTACTGAAACGACGTATCTGTTTACCCTTCGCCTGACCCTTGAGCAACTCGTCAATTTTCAGGTGTGACTTGGTATTGCCTTTTGGATTATCAAAGACCGGGCAACCATCCTTGTATTCACGGTAATACCACAGAGCTGAGTGAACCCAGAAGAAGGCAAATACGCCCACCAGCAATGACAGCATGAACTTCGAGGCGATCCACATTTGCGGATATTTCTTGAAGTCGTGTGTATTGGCGTGAGGCGCAAAGGTTAGGAAGCCGGGAGTCGCTTTTTGTAACTCTGGCCAGCTTTTTTTGCCGCTGTGGCATTGCTGGCAGGTTTTCAGGCGATTGTTCGGGTGAACGGTAGATGCGGGATCCGTGACAGCCAGAATGCCGTGACTGCCGTGACAGTTGTAGCACTTGGCAGTGTAGCCGTAACCTAGCGTGTTGACCTGACCGTGGAACGTTTCAGAATAAGACTTCAAACTCTCTTGATGGCAACCGCCGCAAGCCTGAACAATTTTTAGCTTGAAGGGTTCAGCAGAGGTGTTGGTGATTCCGTGAGACGTATGACAGTCAGTACAAACAGCACCTTTTGGGTCATGTTTATCCAGCACGAGCTTGCCATGCACCGATGAGCCGTATTCTTCCAGTTCGTCAGTATGACATTGGGCACCGCAGGTGTTCGGAATGGTCAGATGCCAGGCGGTACGTTCAGGGCTGCCTTTGGGAGGGACATTGAACGCATGTGTATCGTGGCAATTGTCGCAAGTCGCATTGACATGTGTCGGATCATCCTTGTTTTGCAAGGCATGAAACGTTTTTTTGTACGCTGCGATATTTTCGACCACTACCCCCAGTCTGGAATTAGGCTTGAGGGTATTTTCCGCCTTGGCCTTGGCATACAGATCCGTATGACATTGCACACAACCCGGCGTTTTGGCGACGGCTTGATGCGGACGGGTCGCGTCTTTTATGCCCTGATGGCAGGAGATACATTGCAGACCGGCATGAACGCTTTTGCTAAAGACAGGGTTAGTGACCGCATGCACTGCGGTCGCTCCTTTTATCTCCTGGCTGTGACAGCCAAGACAGGAGGCATTGTCTGTCTTGTTGCTGACTAGTCCTGGTTCAGCCGCGTTGGCGGACATCAGGGACACGCTTAAACAAAGTGCCCCCAACCACGAAGCTATTGTTGCAGTTTTCTTGAACATACTATTTTTGGGGCCTTGAATTGACTGCAGAATACCTAGCAATTTATATGCCGATATAACCTACAGGGTTATTCAGGTATTCATTTTCAGCAAAAACCAAGCTTTTTTGTCGGAAAAATTATACTCACATCGAAACAATCAGTTGTTTAATTTTATAGACTTTTCCAGTCGCCTCTTTATTGCGATAAAAAACTTCGCAAAACGCATGGAATCGCGATAATGCCTGACAAAATAGCGAGGACATTGACCCTGTCACCATCCATTTATAGTCCTAAATTAGGGCAATTCTTAGGTTATATAGTGTCGAATCAATCTTAAACCGTACGCTTTCGATTGAGATGAAGATGTCGTGTTACTTTCTGGTAACATATCGGTGTGGCGCTACCCTGGTGCAGGCATTTTGTGGTGCAGATCAATCACGCATGTTTAATAATCAAGGCAAACGCTGCATCGTTAAATCCCTCATTGCAACAGGGTAAACCCGACTGCACGGTGATGCAGGCCTGATCACAGGCAAGCACCTCCGGCATGAAAATTGCGTACCCTCATATTGAGGGAATATGCGGTACGCTTTGAATTTTCAACGTACTCAGAGTGACCGCGGCAAGTTGTTCAGGCTGTTGTTCGATACACATCGCGTTCGAATGAAGGGCAATCCGGGCAACTCGTCCGGTCCATCCTTGTTGCCAATCGGTAACAAGATGTAAAGGTATTTTAGATATGTTACCAAAAAGTAACGGAAGGTCATTTTGAAACACTTACTACGCTTGCTTTGCGTTTTTCTGCTGGCATCAGGCACAGCAAGCGCTGATTCGTCGCCGTTGCGCTTCGGTATTACTCCCGCCACGGCGCGCAACCAATATGCGTTGTTCGAAGACTGGCGCGTTTATCTCGAACAAAAATTGACCCGTCCGGTCGAGTTTGTCGTGCGCGAGAATCTTCAAGAGAGCATATTCCTGATGAGGCAAAAGAAGCTTGACTTTGCCTGGGTCTCTTCTCCCGCCTACATTGAAAATAAACAACAAACAACCTTGCTGGCAACACCGGTCTACCATGGTCAACCGCTCAATCGCGCCTTTTTGATCGTGCCGGCATCCGACACGCACACCCGCTCCTTGCTCGATCTTAAGGGTAAAATATTCGTCTATGTCGATCCGATGTCCTATGTAGGCTACCTGGAGCCCCGTTATCAGCTGGTGCTGGCCGGCGAGGATCCGGATCAGTTTTTCAAAAAGACTTTTTTTACCCGTGATCAACTGAAAGTGGTTGCCGCTGTTGCCGTCGGTCTGGCTGATGGCGGGACGATTTCCGGTTTTGCATGGGAAACACTGGCATTGTCCCGACCGGATATTACCGGTCAAACCCGCATCGTCGCCAAATCTCCCCCCTATGGTTTTCCGCCGATTATCGCGCGGCGTACCCTGAAACAGCGCGATTTTACCCGGATGCAAGGCGTCTTGCTGGGCATGTCTGCCGATCCTGCGGGCATCAGTTTACTCAAACGTCTGAATCTTGACGGCTTTACGACTGCCGACGAAAAACGCTATCGCAGCGTGTCAGTGATGATGCAGCGGATGGAGGACAAATGAAATTCTTCATGAATTTAAGTTACCGTTACAAAATTCCGCTGTGGGGCGGTTTGCTGATTTTGATTTCCTCACTGACCGTTTCGGCGTCCTTCATACTCAATGACTATAATCAGCTAGTCCGCGACCTGGAAATGGAGTCCGACAAGTTGGGCTATTCGCTAAAATCCAACCTGTTTTCTGCGCTGCTGCAGGATGATGTTTGGCGCGCCTTTGAAATCATCTCGGAAGCCAGTCGCAGAGCGGGTTCCAACCGGGTGCTGGTAGAGAGCATTATCGTTATCGATAACCAGCAGCGTGTTGTGGTATCAACCCAGCCCAGACAAGCCCGGATGCTTGTGGCGCTAAAAAATATTGACCCGGAATTTGCCGAAATCGCCACTCAAATAAAGCAGATGGAGGGCGGTGCGTCACGCACTATTTATCTGCCTCACTCGAAGCATTATTATTCACTGAGCAGCATCGAGAAGGACAATACCAGTCTCGGTACACTGATCATCGTGCATTCAAAGGCAGTGTTTCTACCGCTGTTTGCTGAGAATGCCTGGCAAGGCTTATGGATAGGTGCATTGATACTGGCGATTTTGTTGCCTTTCAATTGGTGCTGGGGACAACGCATGGCACGCCCTCTCTTGCAACTGGCCGAGCGTATGGCTCAACTTGGTAACAAGTGGCCGGAGGATTTGGATCCGCATTTGTATGAGTACCGCGATGAGCTAGGGCGGCTGTACGAGGCTTATAATCTTCTGCTGGGTGATCTCAAGGCCAAGGAGTTATTAAAAAACCGTATGATTCAATCTGAACGACTGGCGGCATTGGGTCAGCTGGCGGCAGGAATCGCGCACGAGATCAACAATCCCCTGTGCGGTATGTTGATGGCGATCGACACACTGAAGTGCCACAGCGACACCAGTCCGTTGACGAAAAAAACCATCTCGCTGATCGAACGCGGATTGACTCAAATCAAGGACACTGTGGCAGCACTGCTGGTCGAAGGGAAGATGAACACCCGGCATCTGATGATTCAGGATATTGAAGATGTGCTGACCCTGATTTCGCCGACCAGCGGGAAAAAAGCGCTGCATATCATCTGGCACAACAGCCTGACAGAAGAAGTACCTCTTCCTGCGACCTATGTACGCCAGATACTGATGAATTTGCTGATGAATGCCATCAAGGCCGCAGCCCAACAAGGTGAAGTCGCCTGCGATGTCGGTATCAACAATCAACAGTTACTGATTTCAGTCAGAAATGACGGCAAGATGCTCAGCGCAGAGCAGATCACTCGCCTGTTCGAGCCCTTTACCACCTTCAGTGAGGGCGGTCATGGACTCGGATTATGGGTCACTTATCAGATCGTCAATCAACTCGGCGGCACAATTACGGTAAACAGAGAGGATGATAAATATATGAATTTCACCGTCTCTTTGCCCTTGGGCACGCCGGCATGAACTCAGTCACATATCATATTTGTTTGATTGAGGATGATCTTATCATGGGCGAAGCGCTCTCTGATCGTTTCGAACTGGAAGATTACCACTGTGACTGGTTCCAAACCGGACAGGCGGCCATCAGTGCGTGGGGAAAAAAGCATTACGATGTGGTGATCTGCGACATCCAGCTCCCCGACATCAACGGGGAGGACTTGTTCAAGCAGCTCAAGGCCTCCGAAGTCACGCTACCGCATTTTATCTTCACTACGGGATATGGCACCATTGATCGCGCAGTCAGACTGCTTAAACTGGGCGCTCAAGATTACCTCACCAAACCGCTGGATATTCACGCACTGCTAAAGTCGGTGCAGATGCTGTGTTTACGCTCACTGAGTCAGGTCACGCGCGAAACAACGCTGGGCATTTCGGGCGCGATGAGAAATATCGAAACGCTTTTACCGCGTATCGCCAAAACTCCGACTTCGGTGCTGATTACCGGTGAATCCGGTGTCGGCAAAGAACGACTGGCGCGCGCACTGCGCAGCCAATATGATGCTGAGCAAAAAATGCCCTTTATCACGGTCAACTGCGGCGCTTTGACTGAGAGTCTGCTGGAAGCTGAGTTGTTCGGTTATGCCAAGGGGGCGTTTACCGGCGCATTGAGGGAAAAACGCGGTCTGTTTGAACTGGCCAACGGCGGCACGCTGTTCCTCGATGAAGTCGGTGAAATGTCCGCCGCCATGCAGGTTAAACTGTTACGTGCGATTCAGGAGAGGCAGATAGTTCGGGTTGGTGCGGAAGTACCGATACAAGTGGATATCCGCCTGATCTGCGCGACCCACCAGGATCTGAAACAGATGGTCGAAGCCGGCAAATTCCGGGAAGATCTGTATTATCGCATCCATGTGATACATCTGCACATTCCGCCTTTAAGGGAACGCAAGGAGGATATTTTGTGGCTGGCCGGCAACTTGCTGGCGGACTGGAACGCAGCGAACACCGATTCACGAAGTCTTATGCGCAGTGCCGAGCAAGCCCTGCTTAATTATCCCTGGCCTGGCAACATCCGCGAACTCAAGCATTGTTTGGAACGCGCCTGCATTCTGTCACAACAGACCGAACTAAGCGCGGAACTGCTGTTTGACGATGCGCCGTCACGCCCAGAAACCTTTACGGAAAGCCTGGAATCACTCAGCGAATATATTCAGGCTTGCGAACGAAAATATATCGGCAACTGCCTGCGCGTCAATGAGGGTCGCATCAACGATACCGCCACTGCGCTCGGTATCAGCCGGAAAAACTTATGGGAGAAAATGAAAAAACTGGGGGTTTGAATCAAGGTACAGGGTTCATTACATTTTTGGTAACTACCCCACTTGCTAATCAGGGATTTTAAATACGCACGATGTACATGAAACTGAATTTGCCAACAATTGAAGATATGCGACTCGCCTATCGTGAAGGCGAGGAGGCTGTTGTTATGCCGATGTTGATGCAAGTCTCGTTGATTGCAGCAGTGATATGTAACCAGCAAAGTTTGTGATATCAGTGTAAGGAAGCGCTAAATTTGGCACAGATTTGCGTAGAATTTGGCACAGCAAAAGCGCAAATTTAGCGTTAAATGCCGCTCTTTATGTAGCGGATTTAACGCCGCACAAGTCGTTATGCCGTCACCGCCTTTACTATCGCAAAGTTGGTTACCGGTGCATCTACTGCCACGCCGCCAGTGGTGTAAAAAGTAACAGCGAAACTACCGGCGGAAACTGACGTGACGTGCAAAATATATAAATTCGTCCCTGACCGCTGGTTTAATAAAATGGTGCGCTCAAAAACCAAGTGCAACATTTTTAGAGGAGAATGTTGCATGGGAAAAATTTACAAGCAGTTGAGTATCGAAGAGAGAACAATGATTCAGACACAGCTATCAATGGGGTTCAAGCCAGGGCAAATTGCTCGT
>CAIWRI010000059.1 GCA_903915035.1 uncultured Nitrosomonadales bacterium
ACGAGCAATTTGCCCTGGCTTGAACCCCATTGATAGCTGTGTCTGAATCATTGTTCTCTCTTCGATACTCAACTGCTTGTAAATTTTTCCCATGCAACATTCTCCTCTAAAAATGTTGCACTTGGTTTTTGAGCGCACCATATTATCAACAGGTTTGGCGGCGTGTTATATCCGCTGACCAGCTTTGTAGAATTGCATCGTTACTACCAGTCCAAGGTGCTCGACAGCATAGACAGCACCAGCGGCACGACCAAACTGACCGTCCATGCTTACAGCGCTGGGGTGACGGTTATTTCCTCGGAACCATTATCATATTTATGCAGGAATTGTGCGATGGTTTCAAAGGTTGCGGTGACCGGTGTGCCGGATTGATCAGAAGTGGAAATTTCGGAACTGAACAGTGAACCCAAGACTAGTTTTAACGGATTGACGTTGACCGGTTGTGCCTGGAAATAAGCGATCTCGTTGGCTTTGATCCGCTTGATGTCGCTGGTCTGGTAGATGGCTGCGCTGATAACGTCCAGCGTATGTTCGGTGCAGTTCTGGCGACCCAGCGTGTAAGGGTTGGCGATCAGTGAATAGTGAGGATCGTGCAACGCGGCATAGACAGGGGAATTGATCACATCTAGCAGACGCTGTTGCAGTTTGGCTGATGGAATGATGATGCCCGCCTCCAATACTGCCACACCTGCGAAAAAATCGACCGGAAAATCTTGTACCAGATCGCTGACATCGGGGTGTTTATCCTGCTGGTACAAATTGTAAATGGCATAACCCGGAATTTTTCGGCCATCGGCAGTGGTAATTTGTGAATAAACGGCAAAGGCAACATGGGTGAAGTGCATTCCTTCGGGTAACTCGGCAGCGGGGCGACCCATGCGTGCCAGAATGGCAACATGTGCGCCTTTCGCCGCCAGTGTTTTTTCAACTTGTTTGGCGAACTTGATAATCTGTTCAGGCGTAAACTTTATTTCAGTCGAAGAGGATGAGGAACTGAAGCTGCCTGCATGTGCAGGTACTGAGCCTGTCATCATCAGGCAGGTAAGCAACAGGGAACTGATTCGCATTGTTTTGAGTCGCATGGTGATCCTTTGCGTAAGCTGGTTGGTCAGATGCCTTTGTCTGATTTTTCACGGGAAGGCTGGTCATTTTTCAGTGCCTGGTCAGGCGGCATGATGGTGATGGTTTCATTGCTGATATCAAGCGGTGCGCCGACGGGGGTTGTCGCCGCCTGTGCTGAGCCGTGTGCGGCCTGGCTGGATAGCGCGCCTGCCGTACCGCTCACCATGCCACCGATGGCCAGAGGAATAGCGGAAACACCTAAAGTAGCCTGTCCGGATGCGGCAATGGCATGTGCTGCACTGGCGCTGGCATGTGCGCTTGCCTGGGCGGAATTACCTGCAGCCTGTCCGGACAGCGACTGGTCGGCAGCGGCGGATGAAGAAACCAGTAGTGTGATCAGTATCCAGTGAGATGATTTCATGAAAGTTCCTTTTGAGTTTAGCGCGACTGCTTTTCAAGGTTCAGGAGTGATGATATACATTTGAGCGCCATTGTCATACTTTTTCAGATAATCAGCAATCGTTTCAAAGGTCGCTGTGACAGGCGTGCCGGGTTGGTCGGACAGGGTGATTTCGGAAGAAAACAGCGCGCCCAGCATCAGCTTGAATCTGCTGACATTAACGGGCTGGGCAATAAAGTACTTTTTCTCGACAGCCTTGATGAAGTTGATGTCAGCTGTCTGATAGATGGCTGCATTGATGACATCCAGGGTGTGTTCGGTGCAGTTCTGACGACCCAGCGTGTAGGGGTTGGCGATGGCGGAATAGTGCGGGTCATGCAGTTGCCGGTAAACGGGCGAATTTATTGTATCAAGCAGGCGCTTTTGCAATTCGGCTGAAGGAATGAGGATGCCCGCTTCAAGTACGGCCACACCTGCGAAGAAGTCCACCGGAAAATCCTGTACCAGGGAGCTGGTATCCGGTTGCTCATTGCTCTGGTAGTCATTGTACATGGCGTAACCGGGAAGCTTTCTGCCATCCGCTGTGGTGATTTGCGAATACACCGCGAACGATACATGCGTGAAGTGCATGCCTTCAGGCATTTCGGCCGGCGGTCTGCCGACACGTGCGACGATTGCAACCCGTGCACCCCTGGCCGCCAGCGTTTTTTCGACTTGTTTGGAAAAGTGGATGATCTGCTCGGCCGGAAACCGTAGCGCACCACCCGCCATACTGTCTGCATGCGCAGTCAGAGAGCAGGCAGACAGGATAATTGCGAGCAGGTAGCGCATACGGCCTCCGGTATTAGCTGTCAGTTCAGCGCGAATTTTAGCACTGCAGTATTGTGATTGTGCTATCTTGAATCCAACTAAATTCAGCTTTTTTTGTCATGAGCCTGTTCGCACTGATTTTTGCACTGTTGCTTGAACAAGTTAAGCCTTTGTGCAAGCGTGAATCTTTGTTTGGCTGGCTGTCAGGCTATGTTGACTATTTTCAACATCATTTGAATTCAGGCGCATACAGTCATGGTAAAACTGCCTGGTGGCTGGCTGTTTTACCCGTGTTAACCGGCAGTATGCTGCTCTATCAGGGATTGCACTACCTGCATCCGCTGCTCGCCTTTTTATTTGATCTGGTTGCGTTATATCTGAGTATGGGGTTCGCTCAGTATCTTCTGGCTTTAACTGATATTCAGCAAGCATTACGCAACGGTCGTCTGGATAACGCCCGTGAAATTTTGCAGGCATTTAGCGGGCATCCGGCAGGCAGCCTGAACGCTGAAGACGTTGCCCGGATGGCAATTGAGTTGTCCTTGCTGGCGATACTGCATCAACTGTTCGGAGTCTTAGTCTGGTTTGTTTTGTTCAGTCTGTCGGGCCTGGGCGGTGCTACGGGGGCGTTGTGCTATTGTCTGGCGCAGACCCTCGGTAAAGATTGGGTCGGTCATTTAAATGCAGATGAATATGGTGAGGCAGAGTTTGATGTGTATGCGCGAAAAATGGCTGTCCGCCTGACATGGTTGCCGATTCGACTGACCGCAGTAACTTTTGCGATTGTCGGTAACTTTGAGGATACCGTATTTTGCTGGCGCTCACAGGCCGTGCTCTGGCCTGACAGAGAAGCAGGCATTCTACTGGCAAGCGCTGCCGGCGCATCGGGCATAAAGCTCGGGCTGCCGGTTACCCGCGACGCTTTGTCGTTTGATCGACCCGAACTGGGTGTTGCTGATCAAACCGGAGATGCCGCCTTATACAGCACAAGGCGTCTGGTGTGGCGCGCCATTGTTTTCATGATGATCACGCTGTTTATGTTAACGATCGCCGGATTGTTGCGTTAGAAATTCATTCTGTTCTCAACGCGACTACCGGATCGAGTTTTGCTGCACGTCGTGCGGGCATCACACCCGCTAAAAGCCCGATACCCGCCGCACTAAGTTCAGCCAGTACGGCGAATAGCCAGGGCGTGTGGACAGGCAGGTCAGGGATCAGCAAGTGTAATCCTTGTGCGATGCCTGCGCCTAGTGCCAGTCCCGCCAGCCCGCCAACTGCGGATAGCAATATCGCTTCGCTTAAAAATAGCATCAGGATTTGATTTTGGCGTGCACCCAAGGCCCGCAGCAGCCCGATTTCAGCCGTGCGCTCGGATACCGCCATGGTCATGATAGTCACAATGCCGACGCCACCGACCAGCAAGGAAATACCGCCCAGTGCGCCGACGGCAAAGGTAATGACATTCAGTATTGAGCCCAGTACATCAAGTGCTTTTTCCTGTGGAATCAGGGTAAAGTCCTCGCGGCCATGGCGCGCTTTGAGCAGTGCCGTGATGGAATCGACGATGACGGGTAACCGGGAGCCGGTTTTGTAGCTCAACTGGATTTCCATCAAACCCGGACGATTGAATAATTGCTGCGCGCGTCCTGCCGGAATAAATACAGTGTCGTCCATGTCGAAACCCAACATCTGCCCTTTGGGCTGCATCACGCCGATGACGCGATAGCGTTGACCGCCTACCCGCAGATAACCGCCCAGCGGATTAACGCCGGCAAACAATTCATCGCATACTTTGGAGCCTAACACCACCAGTGCGCGCGCTTCGGTCGGATTATCGTCAGGCAGAAAAATGCCTTTTTGCATATGGCTTGCCCAGACTTGAAGCATATTGTGCCCGGCGCCGATTACCGTGGTGCGACGGGTGCGGCCATTGACGCGCACTTCGGCGTTACCAGTGATGCTGGGATTGACATATTCGACGTTGGGTAAGTGTTGTAAGGCTAGCCCGTCTTCAAGGGAAATCGTTCTGACCGAACCGAAGATGCCCATGTTGCCGCCCTGAGTTTGCGTTTTGCCGGGCTGAATGGCGATTAAATTAGTGCCAAACTGGGAGAATTCCGCTAAAACGAACTGGTGTAATCCTTCGCCTATAGAGGTGAGCAGAATGACGGCCGTGATGCCAATGGCGATGCCTGAAGCTGTCAGGAAGCTGCGCATCCGGCAGGCTGAAAAAGTGCTGGTCGTGAGGCGGATCAGATCAGTGAATAACATATTGTCTCTGATACGATTTTCCTGGTCATATCGCTTTGTAAAAAACCGCTGTCAATAAATAGCTGCGGCAAGGTTTTGCCGGCTGAGTTTTAGTGCAACTTGTTCCAGAGTCGCCGGCGAGAGATCGTCTAACGGAATAATACCTGCATCAGCCAGCTTGCTGTAGTGTCTGGACGTCGCGCGCAAATAGCTGGGATCATAATGTCGCGTGAGCAATTCCTCGACCATGGATGCAAAGTCACCCGCCTTGATCATGGCTTGCCAGTGCTGCAATTGTTTTTCACCGTGAAAGCGGTGCAGATTTTGCATGTGATCAATCAGTAATTCCGGATTGTCGAGATAGTGCCTGTAGTCCTCCAGCAAGCCATTGACGCGAGCTTGCAGTTGCGTTTCAACAAGCAGACATGGGCTTTGATGCATGGCGATCACCAGCGCGGAGGGTAGGGTGATCAGTCCGATCTTGTTGCTTTCCGCTTCAATGTACACCAGCTGCTCAGGATTCAGTTTTTGCAGGGCCAGCAGCAGTGCCGTGTCAAAACCTTTTTGTGTGGGTTGAGCCTGTTCGGGCAGTCTGCCCAGCATCGAGCCGCGATGCCGGGCCAGTGCTTCAAGGTCAAGCACTTGACGGCCTTGTGCGGTGAGCGCATTGAGCAGCCGGCTTTTTCCTGAACCTGTCGGGCCGCAGACCACCTCGAAGGTAAATTTTTGCGGCATGATCTCCAGTTGAGCCAGTACTTCGCGCCGGTAGCTTTTATAACCGCCTTCCAGTTTGCCCGCTGCCCAGCCTACCTGGGAGAGGATGATGCTCATCGCACCGCTGCGCTGTCCGCCACGCCAGCAATAAATCAGCGGTCGCCAGGCTTTAGGGTGCTCGTGAAAGCGCGTTTGCAGATGGTGTGCTATGTTCTTTGCTACCATCGCTGCACCCACTTTGCGTGCCTCGAAGGGGGATACCTGTTTGTATAAAGTGCCGACAACGATGCGCTCTTCATCGCTGAAAACCGGACAGTTGATCGCACCTGGAATATGATCCTCGGCAAATTCTGCCGGTGTGCGAACATCGATAATCTCGTCAAATTCGGCCAGCTGTGATAGGTTTGCAGTTCTGAACAACATTGAGAACCCTATGTCGGAAATTAAATTGACCCAATTGTCTCACGGTGGCGGCTGCGGCTGCAAAATTGCGCCGGCCTTGTTACAACAAATTTTGGGTGAAGTGAAGGATAAATTACCCTGGCCGAATTTGCTGGTCGGTACTGAAACCAGTGATGATGCGGCCGTTTACCGGCTGAACGACAGCCAGGCGATCATTGCCACCACTGATTTTTTTATGCCCATCGTCGACGACCCTTATGATTTTGGTCGCATCGCCGCAACCAATGCGCTCTCCGACGTGTATGCCATGGGCGGTACACCCATCATGGCACTGGCAATCGTTGGCATGCCGGTTGATAAACTGTCCACTGATGTCATCCGCGCTATTTTGCAAGGTGGAGAGTCGGTTTGCCAGGCCGCAGGCATCCCGCTGGCAGGCGGTCATTCAATCGATTCAGTTGAACCTATTTATGGTCTGGTCGCGATCGGGATTGTGCATCCCGACCGGCTCAAGAAAAACAGTGCGGCACGTGCAGGGGATGTGCTGATTCTGGGCAAAGGTCTGGGCGTCGGCATCATGGCATCCGCGTTAAAAAAGGGAGCGTTGTCGGATGAGGGGTATCAGCAGATGATCGGTGCTGCCACCCGGCTCAATGCTGTGGGCACCGTTTTGTCTGCCATTGATGCCGTCCACGCGCTGACCGATGTGACCGGATTCGGCCTGCTCGGACATTTGCTGGAAATGTGCAAAGGGGCGGGGCTGAGCGCCGAGATTGATTTTAACAGCGTGCCGAAGTTACCCGTGGCGCTGGCGCTTGCCATGCAGGGATTTGGTCCGGGCGCCATCGAGCGCAACATGGCAAGTTACGGCAATGATATTCATTTCGCCGGAACGGTGCTGGCCTGGCAACAGCGTCTGCTGGCTGATCCGCAAACCAGTGGCGGTTTGCTGGTCGCTGTCGCGCCTGACGCGGTTGATGAGGTGTTATCCAGTTTTGCTCAGGCAGGTTTTGACCAGGCTGCCGTGATTGGTGTGATGAAAGCAGGCGCAGCAGGCGTGCGGGTAAATTGAAATTGATGAAAAGCGTACATTTGGTGATTGTCGATTTGTTCCTGCCCGGGAAATTCTCGAAGGAGGTATGCGCGCAATTGCGGCTGCCTGTGCTTGAAAAAATACTGGCCAGAGGGGTGGCAGCAAATGATGCTACACGATGCTCGTTTGAAGCGGCCTTGTGCGGGCTGTTTAACCTGACAGGCGGGATCGCACCCGTGTCAGCGGCGTTTGACGGGCTAGACAAGGGGTGCTGGCTGCGGGCAGATCCGGTGCATATGCGTTTGCAGCGGGATCAGGTGGTGTTGCTGCCTGTCGTGGTCAGTAATGAGGAATCTGTACAGTTATGTACCAGCCTGAATGCACATTTTTCAGCTCTGGGCTTAATGTTCTTTGCCCCGCATCCTGAGCGCTGGTATCTGCGTCTGGATAAGCTGCCGGACATGAACAGCGTGCCGTTGTCACAGATGATCGGGCGGGATATTCGTGAAAATCTGCCGGCCGGTGCGGATGCCCGTTACTGGCACCAATTATTTAATGAGATTCAAATGCTGTTATTCGCTCATCCGCTAAATGAGCAGCGCGAAGCGCGTGGTGAAAATCCGGTCAACAGCGTCTGGTTTTGGGGTGCCGGCAGAGAGGTTGCTGCCAGAGCGCAGTATGATAGTATCAGCTCGGATGTGGTCTTGCCTGAAATGCTGGCGGCAGCTGCCGGGATGCCGTTTTTACCCTGGTCTTCAAGCTGGCGCGGTCCTGAGGGGCGGCAACTGCTGGTTTGGAATGGCTTGAAAAATGCGATACAAAGCGGCGATCTGGCGGCCTGGCGAGATGAATTGCAGGATTTTGAAACTGCTTATCTGCAACCATTATGGCATGCGCTGCGCAGCGGTAAAGTAGCACAACTGCAGGTGGATATTGTCAGCAGTAAAGGTGTGCAACAGCTGAAACTTACGCGCGGTGATAGTTGGGCCTTCTGGCGACGAAGCAAGCCGCTGGCCGATTACTCGGCTGAACACGCATAAAATCAAAGGGTGTACTGACAGGGTTTGCGTTGAATGGATAGTGAATATTAAACGATGCTGTAGTATCATCACGCGGCCACCGGTTGGGTATTCGCCGGAAGAGCTTATTAAAATCAGTGGTTAGGAGCCCGTTAGCAGGTTACCGGATGTCAGTGACCTGCCAGGAATAAATATGAAAATTACATTTTTGGACTTTGAAAGTCCTATTGCCGAACTGGAAGACAAAATCGAGCAATTGCGCAACGTAAACGATGATACTGCGGCGATTGATATTGCAGATGAAATTAAGCAACTGTCGATGAAAAGCGATACGTTGATCAAAGATATTTATGCCAAGCTCACTCCATGGCAAATCTCAAAAGTCTCACGTCATCCTCAGCGCCCTTACACGCTTGATTATGTAGCAAATTTGTTTACTGATTTCGAAGAGTTGCACGGTGATCGCAACTTTGCCGATGACAAGGCGATTGTCGGTGGCCTTGCGCGCTTCAATGGTCAAAGCGTGATGGTGATCGGTCATCAGAAGGGCCGCGATACCAAAGAAAAGATCATTCGAAATTTTGGCATGCCACGTCCTGAAGGCTATCGCAAGGCAATGCGCCTGATGCGCCTGGCTGAAAAATTCGGCATCCCCATCATGACTTTTATTGATACACCCGGCGCTTATCCCGGTGTGGGTGCCGAGGAACGCGGTCAATCTGAAGCCATCGGACGCAATTTGTACGAGATGAGCGAATTGCGTGTGCCGGTTATCTGCACGGTTATTGGTGAAGGTGGCTCGGGCGGTGCACTGGCGATTGCAATCGGGGATGCCATGCTGATGCTGCAGTACAGCACTTATTCGGTGATTTCGCCTGAAGGCTGTGCCTCTATTTTATGGAAAAGCGCTGACAAGGCCGCCGATGCGGCGGAAACGCTGGGGATTACCGCGACTCGTCTGAAGTCGCTGGGGATCGTTGATAAAGTCATCAGTGAACCGCTGGGCGGCGCGCATCGTGATTATTCTGCAACCATGCAAAGTGTCAAAAAAGCGCTGCAGGATGCCTTGAAGGCTGCACAGAATAAACCTGTTAATGATCTGTTGCGTGACCGCTTCAATCGTCTGATGAGTTATGGCAAATTCAAGGAAGTGGTCTTGCAGGGATAGCAGTGGCTGACGACTTGTCCGCTGATTTGCTGCATCGTGTGTCGGCGGATATTTCCCCGCTGATCCCTGCCGGCAGTCTCATCTTGCTGGGTTTGAGCGGCGGCGTGGATTCGGTGGTATTGCTGTATCTGCTGCATAAACTGGCCCCGCGCTTTGCCTGGCGGCTGTCAGTAATTCATGTTCATCATGGAATCAGTCAGAATGCAGATGCCTGGGCGGATTTTTGTATCGCGCTCTGTGCCCGACTCGTCATTCCTCTGCATATCGAAAAAGTAGATATTACGCCGCTGCGTGATCAGGGGATTGAAGCGGCTGCACGTTCCTTGCGCCAGCGGGCATTTTCCGGGCAGCACTGCGATTTCATAGCACTTGCTCATCACAGCGACGATCAAGTCGAAACTCTGTTTTTACAATTGTTGCGCGGTGCAGGGGTGAAGGGCGCAAGCGCAATGCCGCAACTCTCCGCCCATACCGGCACGCATAAAGTCGTTCGTCCCTTGTTGCATTGCTCCCGTGCCCGGATCATTGACTATGCAAACGAGCATGCTTTGCCGTGGATAGAAGACGAAAGCAATGCGGATGACAGTTATCCGCGTAACTTTCTGCGACATCAATTGCTACCCTTGATGGCTGAAAAGTTTCCTGCCTACCGCCAGACCTTAACGCGCAGTACACAACATTTTGCCGAAGCCGCTGAGTTACTTGACGATCTGGCAAGACTGGATGCGCCGGATTTATTTTCCTCATCCCTGACTGGAGGAGAGCTTAAGAAAGAGGGCGGCGGCTTGCAAGTGTCTTGTTTGCAGGCGCTGTCCCGATCCCGGGCGAAAAATCTGCTGCGTTATTTTCTGTATCAACTGGGTGCGCCTATGCCGCAGGTCGTCCAGTTGGATAATATGCTGCTGCAGTTGTGTACGGCACGTGAGGATGCGACTGTTTGCATCAATTTTGCCGGTAATCTCTGGCAGTTGTATCGTTATCAGGGCAGGGTTTATGCACTGCCGGCATTGGCCAGGTTCGATCGCGAATACCTGTCTGAGTGGAAGGGAGAGGCGGAACTTGTCTGGCCTGCGTTAAATTCACACGTGATATTTCAACTGAATGACACGCAGGGGATTAGTCTGGAAAAACTGCAAGGTGCGGCTGTGACCTTACGTTTAAGGCAGGGCGGAGAAAGTTTGCGCCCCCGGGTGAACGCATCAACCCGTACATTGAAAAATTTGTTGCAGGAACAGGATGTTCCTCCCTGGCAGCGCGACAGGTTGCCTTTGTTGTTTTGTGGTGATCAGCTGGTTTGTGTGCCGGGTGTGGCCATTGCTGCGGCATATCAGTCTCAAGAAGGTGAATTAAGCGTCACAGTGACTTTGCAGTAATTCCATACAGAAGTAAAATCACGAGATAGTAAGGCTATTCCCAATATCGCCCAAATTGGCAAGCAATATCAAAGTTGGCTCTATGTGAATCATAGTGGGTAATGCGATAATTCCAACATGAATAGTTCAACTTTATTTAGCATGGCGCTCGGCCTGCAATCATCCTGGCAAGTGAACGACATTTCGTTTAGTGAACCCACTCGCAAAGAACTTCACCTGCAGATCGGTTTTGTTCGTGGTTCGCGCTTCCCTGATGAGACGGGGGTCGCATGCCCTGTTCACGATACGGTTGAGCGCGAATGGCAGCATCTGAACTTCTTTGAGCACCACTGTTTTCTGCATTGTGCTGTACCGCGCATCACAACAAGCAATGGCAGACGACCGTACTCGTTCCATGGGCGCGCTCTGAGAGCGGTTTTACATTGCTGTTCGAGGCCTTTGCGATGGCGCTGATTGATCGGGAAATGCCGGTGAATCGGGTGGCTGAAATATTGGGTGTTAACCCGCAAAGCGTATGGTCCGTGTTCAATCACTGGATTGGTCTGGCACGCGATGCGAATGATCCGTCCTCAATCACCTGGCTTGGTGTGGACGAGACCTCCTCACGCAAAGGCCATAAATACGTCACGCTAGGCGTCGATTTGGAGACCGCTCGTGTTATTCACGCCTGCGAGGGCAAGGGCAAAGAAACATTGAATAGCATTTAGCAACACCTTGAATATAATGGCGTTCCTAAGGAACAGATTACGCAGCTCAGTATGGATCTGTCACCCGCGTTCATTGCCGGTGCGGCGACAGCTTTTCCTCATGCTGCGATTACCTTTGACCGGTTTCATGTCGTTAAATTACTCAACGAGGCCATGGATAAGGTACGCAGAGTTGAACGTATTGAGCATGAAGCGCTGAAAGGGCACAAGTACACGTTTCTGAAAAACCGGCAAAATCTATCAGATAAAAAGGAAAAGGCGCTATCAGAAATGATTGAGCTTTACCTCAATCTGGGCAAAGCCTATCGGTTGAAAGTGCTTTTTAATGATTTGTGGGAAATGCCCGATAAGCCAGCGGCAACCGCATTTCTGACCAACTGGTGCAACGATGTCGAAGAGGCCAAAATTCCCGCCTTTATGGCCTTCGCAAAAACAGTCAGAGGGCATTGGTCAGGCATCATGCACTTCGTTGAATCACCATTAGCAACGGCATATTGGAAGGGATTAACAGCAAGGTGCCGTTGGCAAAGAGACGTGCCAGGGGTTACCGAAATATGGGAAATTTTATCAACATGATTTATTTTTTGTGCGGAAAATTGAAATTCGACTGCCCACGCTATTTCACATAGAGCCAAATATAGTGTGTCCAACCGAGCACAAACCGGTTTGCCAACTCAGCCGATACAAGCTGCAAAGTTTTGAGTACACCTGAAGTCGGCTGGGGAGATTGGACAGTCAGGGCCGGTCCAATCTCTTGCCATCCTGTACTCACCTTCAAAGATTGGTCAGGCAGTGCCTGCCCAATCTCCCGGTAGGCGGTGTAAAAAGCGCGACACTGCTTCAAGCTGCTCGGAGAAATCCCTGTTAATCCTGCCGCCTTGAGTTCTGCCGACAGTTTTCAGGCGTTTTAGCCACAAACAGAACCCGTTTCGATGCCAGTACAGCACCTTGAGTTTATTGCGCCGGGGATTGATGAACACGGCGCAGCACCGAACGGATTCAGCCCCAGTTCCTGTTCGACCAGCACGCTTAGCCCGTTGATCGATTTGCGAAAGTCAATCGGTTCGCGACAAAGATAGACTTGCCCAATATCGCAACCGGGGTGCATCAGCGTAACTCCGGCATGCTTTGTATGGCACGATCAAAAGCGGCTAGCCATTCGGGCTCCGGTAGCGCCGATATTCCGGACGGCAAATTCAGCGTGCAATGTGATTGTCTGGGCGCCGCTACCTGTAGCGCGACAAACTTGCTCTGCACGGATTGGACCGCCTTGGTTCCGGCTTGAGGTGTCAGCTTTGTGTACTGCACCGGCTTTGTGGCGGCCAGCTTGTGCCAATACAGCGACTTCACCGCAAGATGGTGCTGCTTTGCATATTCGCTTGCCGAAATTTCTTTCAGCTTAAGCGCCGCAACATGCGCCGCCCAGAATTCCGTTTTCTGAATCATGTTTCACCTCATTCGTAATTGAGGTGGCAATCATGCAAAAATTAACAGCAACCAACAAGCCTGCACTTCATGGAGTGCGTATTGTTCCTCAGTCATTCTATCCGTTGTTTCATCAGTCCTCGCCCAACCACACCCCTGTCTGTCTTGCCTGCGGCAGGCAGGGGTGATAAACAAGGCGCATCGAATAAAAGAAGGAAAAACCCGAAGTTTTATGGCGAGTGCGTTGCATCAATTACTCAGGAAAAAACGTAACATCATCAAGCCTCCTGGCAGCCAGGTA
>CAIWRI010000060.1 GCA_903915035.1 uncultured Nitrosomonadales bacterium
CAATCGATGCTGCGATAGCCAAGTCTCAATCCCTTTTAATTCAGGGCTGGGTTATTACTAATGGCGCGCTTTAAAGGAGGCATTATGAGATTTGTCTCAATCCCTTTTAATTCAGGGCTGGGTTATTACGGTAGCATATCTAAAGACCCTGGGGAAAGCTTAGTCTCAATCCCTTTTAATTCAGGGCTGGGTTATTACAATAAATAAAATGTCTAAACACGCAGATTGTATCGTCTCAATCCCTTTTAATTCAGGGCTGGGTTATTACTCCTAGATGATAGCGTGTATGGTAGTCCTGATGCGTCTCAATCCCTTTTAATTCAGGGCTGGGTTATTACCATTCGGCTATGAAAGATGATTCTAGCACGATGTCTCAATCCCTTTTAATTCAGGGCTGGGTTATTACCCATGTCCGTCCAAGATGTAAAAGAGGTAAAGCGGTCTCAATCCCTTTTAATTCAGGGCTGGGTTATTACAAAAAGTTGGGTTGTGTATGCATCCTAGATGATAGGTCTCAATCCCTTTTAATTCAGGGCTGGGTTATTACCAAAAACTTTACTGTCAGTGGAGACGTATGGGGGGTCTCAATCCCTTTTAATTCAGGGCTGGGTTATTACTGCTACAAAATCCGCTATTGCACTAATACACCACAGTCTCAATCCCTTTTAATTCAGGGCTGGGTTATTACACGTTCGCGGTGAAATGTATGGCGAAGGTACTGTGTCTCAATCCCTTTTAATTCAGGGCTGGGTTATTACGTGCATCTCGTGAGTACGTTCGCGGTGAAATGTAGTCTCAATCCCTTTTAATTCAGGGCTGGGTTATTACAAACTCTAGGAAAAACAAAGGCAGACGATGCTCCGTCTCAATCCCTTTTAATTCAGGGCTGGGTTATTACCGACAGTCCGCTTTTGATGCAGGTGATTATGATAGTCTCAATCCCTTTTAATTCAGGGCTGGGTTATTACACCTATGATGCCAGGTAATAAAGTTGGTCAGTCATGTCTCAATCCCTTTTAATTCAGGGCTGGGTTATTACGAGGCGCGGAGCCGCAAGTTTTGGCCTGGTGTTTGGTCTCAATCCCTTTTAATTCAGGGCTGGGTTATTACTATCATCGTTAAACAGCTTGTGGTAATGGGGCTTCGTCTCAATCCCTTTTAATTCAGGGCTGGGTTATTACTTGCGACAGCCAGTATTAAAAAACGAGAATTTAGTCTCAATCCCTTTTAATTCAGGGCTGGGTTATTACAGTCATCTGTGGCCGATATGCGACAAATTTAATGCGTCTCAATCCCTTTTAATTCAGGGCTGGGTTATTACTCTGCAGCACCTATTTCTCTTTTACTTACAGTTACTTGAAAAGCAGGATCGCAGCATTTTTGGTTTATGAACATGTTATGTAAAAATATTGATTTTTAAAGACGAAAATCCGCAGTAAATTTATCCTGCGGCTTGAGCATATCACAATGTGGATGGCAAAACACACCAGTGAATGCCTGAGGGCAGCGTTGCCTTGCCGATACGTTCCTGCACACCGCGTTCAGGCAAGGGATAACAGCGCAGATCATCCGTATCAACATCAATCATCGCGACCAACTCATCAAGGCAAAGTTGTTTTTCCCGCTCGGTTCCATGCAGCATAAAAATACTGTATTCAATCGGCGTGGCATGTTTCAGCATGACGCGATAAATACGCTGCAAGCGTTTCGGATCGGTAATATCGTAACCTATCAGCCAGTTTCTCACGATTAAAATTCCTCCGAATCAAGAAACGGTTCAACTGTCTGGGCTGGCAAGGCGCGTACGCCGAGCGATGCCGCCAACTCATCAACCTGTTCGCCCAATTGCTTACGCAGTTTTTCAGCCAGACTTTCCCAGGCTGCATAAAATTTAGCACGGCCTGTCTTACCCATCATGCAGCCTGATTCCGTGGTGGAAAAATCTTCCGCGCGCAATGTTTCTCTGCGAAATAAATCCAGTGAGAACGCATCAATTTGCACACGGAACGGTTCAATGATATCGCATGCCAGCGATTCGCGGCCAAAATCCAGTTGATGGTAAAAACCGATGAAAGGATCAAGCCCTGCACCATAGAGCGCGAGCACGGCTTCCGAGTGCAACAGGGTATAGCCCAGCGATAAGAGCGCATTGAGCGGATCGCGCGGCGGACGGCGATTGCGCTGTGAAAACTTCAGGCGTGGCGGCGCAATAGCCGCAAAGCCTTCAAAATAAGCTGCTGCGCCGGCACCCTCCACTCCCATCAAAGCGGCAATGGTATTTTTTTCCTCGACATGTGCCAGAATACCATCCAGCTTACGCAAGGCAAGCGTGATTTCATACCGGTGTTCAAGATCAAGCTCGCGTCTTGAGGCGAGAAAATCATGCTGACTGGTCAGTTTTTTCTGCACCAGACTGCGGGCAAACGCAAGGCAGGATTCCTGATCAAGCGACAGCTGATATTGAGCGATGCGCTTTGAGGCGTCATTATGAGGACGTGCCATCAAAAGCGTTGGTTCCGCCTTTCGACCTGACAGGATAATCACGCCGATGCCGCGTGCGCCGAGTTTCCCAAGCAGACTCGATTGCAGCCTGACATCACCTCGCAAAAATATTCTGGACAAGGGCGCCAGGGGAACTGTGCCGATACGTTCACCGTTTTCACGAAATACCAATGCTTCACCATCCGCTTCCAGTTCCACACCACGTCGATCTATATACAGACTACTCATTGTATTCTCCCTGATTACAAAATCATGAACGGCGTATCGAGCACCTTGCTGTCGGCCTGACCAAAACATTGATTGCTCATGCGCGGATCAAGCTGAAAGATATGCACACGGTCGGTGACGGCATCGATCATTTCAGTCAGTGTGGTTCGCACGTTGCGCAATTCCGGCGGGGTCAGCCAGCATTCAAAAAAGGATTTCTGGCCGCCGATCTTGAAGCCCAGCAAATAGTGATGAACGCGCTGCAAGCGCAGCGGCTCGCAGATGTCATAACAAACCAGATAAAGTGCCCGATAACTCATGCAGGCAGTATGGAGATACTGTTTAGCTTTGTCGCGGATGGCAAGCTTGCCGAAAAAAGGATGAAGGATGAAGGATGAAGGATGAAGGAGGCAGGATGCGGGATTCAGGATTCAGTAAGGCTGAGTTTACTTGCCTAGCGATAAATACAGGGTCATCGGGTTATCGCGGCAGGGCGTAAATCCATAGTGCTCATAAAATGACCTGGCATCCTCGCCCTTTGCATCGACGACCAGCGCATAAGCTGCCACATGTTTTTTTGCTTCCAGGCATCGTTCAACAGCCAACCCCATCAGGAGTCGCCCCAAGCCACGATTGCGATGAGTCGAATGAGTTGCCAACCGCCCCAGACGAAAGCACGGCACCGGATAACGCGGCAATTTTTGTTGTGTACGTTCATCCATTTGAACGGCATCAATTTGCGCGGCGCTCAAACTGTAGTAGCCCAGTATGGATTTTGGCATATCCGTGTCGATCAACACCCGTACCACGGCAATACCCTTCTTGCTTTGCTGAACTGCAAAGCGATGAAGATACTCATCCAGTTCAGCGACTCCGGAAGTGAAGGCCTGGCGATCGTGGCGGTGCGGGTCGAGCAATTGCTCCTCAAGCACGCCGCACCTTTTGCGCAACATTCAGGGCATTTTGTAACGCGACATTCGGCGTAAATGTCCCATTAAGCGCCAGCGTGAATGCATGAAAGTCCTGAGCTGACATCGTGATGCGGGATTCCCGATCTAACAGTTCACGCGCCTTTTCTTTTGCGGCCGAGCGGACGAATGCAGCCATCGTGGTGCCAACCAGAGCCGCAGCACGAGAAACAACATCCTTTTCTTCCACGTCCATTTTCAAATCAAATCGAGCAACAGCCGACATCACAATCTCCTAAAGTACGGTAAATTTACGTATACAGCAATATACCGCATGAATAGTGGGCGAGCAAGTATTTCGGGGAAGGACAGGCTGTAGGTTCGAATTTATAGCAGCCGGTATTGCCCGAGACCAAACGAGGCTTCCTTGCCGACATGGAGATATTCGCCTAGGCGCAGAAAATTCCAGAACGGCGCAAGATCACCGGTGAATGTCCAACTGCCAATGCAACCGCCTAACTGCATGGTGCATTGCTGCCGTGAAGAACGGCGCGTCCAGTCGCGCCATTCCATGTCAACCTGCCCTTCGACTCCATCGGCCAGACGCGCCAGCTCTGAAAAAGGTTGTAAAAACGGGGCTGTTTGCGTCTGCGCGGCCAGCAAACTTACGCGACGCATTAAAGCGGTGAGCAGCGGACGCGGGGTTAATTTCGAGGGCGGCAAGGCATGGCCGTTTTCCTGCAAGCGCAAAGGCGTGAGAAATTCCAGCGTGACTGTTTCAGGCGCATCTTGGCTATCCAGTATAATAAATTGTGAATGTTCACAAACGTTCTCACCGGGGCGATAAATAACGGCGTCAGCGTGCTGCACACAACACAATCGAGCTGTGCCGTCCACTACCCCTACCCCGCGTAGAAAGGCGCGCTGCCAGGCCATGATGCACAAGGGAAAATGCTCGACACCTGCGCCTATCAAGGTAAAGTGAAAGGCAAGTGTGTCACCTGGCAGATATTGCCGCGCACCCCATTGCGGCGGTTCAACCACATAGGGCACGGGCGGGGTGGCCAGTCCGCCGGAGGCGACAGGCTCAAAAATGCGGGTGTACGGGCAGGTCTGAGCTAACAGGCAACCTGTACAGGTTTTGGCGCGCGTGGCGCAGGATAATTGTCGTAAGGCATGACCGAAGGCACCGCGCAGCGTGGAACCGGCATAGTCCGGCAAACGAAGCGGCGTTGATACCTCAAATTCAAAGCGATAGCGCGCAAGCGGATAGGTAGAGGTCATGTCTATATCCGTCAAATTTGACCGCGCAAGGCGGTGAGCTTGAGTTGTTTACGCAGATCTTTAGCATCAAGTGCCATCAATTTACCCGCCCATTCCTGCAGCATATCAGCCAAAGCAACTTTTTCTTCAGCGCTCCAATCTGCGCCACTCAAAGCCTGTTCGGCCAGCTTTTTAATATGCCCGCCCCAGAATACATCTGAGATTTTCAGCTTGCCACCCTTGAGTTTGGTTTCTATTTCAGCGCGTAATTCTTCGATTGCACGATGATTTGGCGTCATTGCTGTCAGTGCTAATTGACGGACAGCCTCTCGTTCAACTTCTTCAAGCTTTGCCGCTTTTTGCGTCATTTGATACAGTCTCGATTCCTCTATTTTTTTTGCAACTAGCGCCTTTTGTACGACAAGTTTAGCCTGCGTTTCTTCTTGCAAATTGAGATATGCATGCTTTCGCTGAACGACTAAATTTGTGTCCATATGCTTCGCCCTTAATTTGCATAATCCTGCCTGCAAAGGCGTGGCTAAACCATTCTCTTTCTGATCTACCTCGACAAAAATCCAACCAAAAGGATAAGCATTCTGTCCGTCATGACTACGATTCGTACTAATAGGCAAAGTTTGTGCAGTTGGATTTTTTTCATACTTGGTTGTGATGCGCCGATACTGTTTCAGTGCCAGATAATCCGCCCCCGCATATTTGCCTATGCGCAGCAAAAACCCGCGTTTTTCCCGTATTGCCTGCGTAACCAGTGGCATAATTTGTTCGTACCATGCACCACATTCTGTTGTTTGCAACATTTCGCGATGAGCTTCAAGACGCTCTTGATAAAAAGTATTACAGGCCAGAATGATCTGCTCAAACGAAATATTGCGTACTTGGCGTTTTTGACCTGCTTCCAGCCAAGTATTACGATTTTCCATAATAGTTAACTGAGAATAAAAGGCCTCAGCTAAAAATGGCTCAACACATTCAGAGAAATTCTGTGTAGCATCCCTTACCGAAGTCACTGAATTATCTTTACGATGGCGACTTTGCTTACTTAAAATTCGGGTTGGTTCAATGCAGTTTTCAACTAGCATTGCATCAGAAATTTTTAACAAACGCATTGGATCGCCGGCAAAACTTCCACCCATTAATTTTTCTTGAATCTGCGCATTTTTATTCCTGGAAGCATATACCGCATCTGGGAAATTTTGCTTTCCCGCCAAATATTCCAATAATGCAGTTCGTATAGCACCTTTCAATCCCGAACCCGGCAAGACTGGCAAATCAGTAAGCCGGTCAAATGCCGTGCGCTCAATAATAAGTGGAAATTGCATTTGTTGAATACGCTGATCCTGCTGTTTCTTGATGCCAGATTTCATAGGTAAAAAACGACCCGCCAATGATTTCATTGTACTCAGGTGCAATTCACTATGAAATATTTTCCACAAGCCTTGTATGGAACCGGCCTGCGCAAGCAAATTTTTAAGTTGTTCCTCAGTTGCAAATGCAGCTTCGTCTATCCAGGGAAACGGATATAAGCAGTCATCATCCATAACATAATTTGTCGGTTCATAATCCATTCCACAGCCGATATGCACAGGAGACAGTGTGCTGATAGTGATTTTTCTGGTTTGCATAAATTCCATATTATTCTTCCATCCTGATGCCTACGACCGGCGCATAGCCCTGATGCACGGTGGCAGGTTCAATTTCGGATAATTGTCCATTACCACCGATTCCCTGTCCGATAAACTGGCGCGCCATATAAATGCCCTGTGGCACAAACACGGCAGCCGTTGAGGCTAGCAATAACGGATTTTTAAAAGGCTGACTGGAAATCCCGTGCAGATTGCCGTGTCGACCGAAACGGGTCAGCACGCGCCAGTAGCTTTTGTCAGGATTAAAATTTTGTCCCTGCGGTACTGACGGTGCAAGCGTGAGGTAAGCATTTGCCTGCGGGTGCTGTGCGAAGGAAATTACAGATAGCGCATCAACGGTAAATTTACCAAGTCCGATTGAGGCATCCCGTCCGAAACCGCAGCTACCTATCGTCTGCAACAAGGTTTTCAATTTTCCCAAAGCCATGCGGGATTCGTCCAGCACCAGATATAGCTCCATGCACTGACCTTGTGCAAAGAATAATTGCGCCTGAGTATAAGGTGCAAATTCACCTGTTCCCGTGCTGCCAGTCAACCGATTCAGGGTGTTATGGAACTGCGTTGCCTCAACAGGTTTACCGTTTTCGCCAAAGGCCACCTTGTCATCAACAATCTGCATATCCTGTAGAGGCTTGCCAATCTCATTGTACGGCAACCATTTTTTGGCCTTTTCCGCCTTACGCTGGTCAACGGCAACCTTTGCCAACAGGAACTGTGGAATGGCAGGTTTCGGCAGATAACCGGAAGGAAAACCGTCAGAGACAACCAGCCAGGGGCGATCTGTCGTATAGCCTTCGAGCAAGGCTTCAAGTCCGGCTTCACCCAGATATTCACGCGCTGTCCAGCATAACTGGCCGAACAGCGTATCCCCTGAAAGCGGCGTACCGAAAGCCGTATGTAATGTGAGCGATGCACGGAAAGTTACGTATGACATATCACATTGCCTGTGCAAAAGGCTGAAGAGAATCAAATTCAGACTGGATATTGAGGCTATCGACCTCAAGATTTTCAAACCCTACCTTGCCGTAACCGCGTGAGCCGGAACCACCTAGACTGTCGAGTTCCAGCAGCTTCAATCCTTGCAATATCAAGGGTAGAAGATCTTCTCCGTCATGCACCTTGAGAGTCAGGCGAAAATCAAACTGCGCGCCTGCAATAACACGTTCAGTAAAGCGGGGATTGTCAGCCGTCCCGGAAATACGATTGATGGTGTTTTCAGACTTGGCTTCCGTTGCCAGCAGGTGGCGTGTATCCAGCACGGCTTCCTTCCAAGTCTTATTAAGGGAACAATCCCAGAACGCGAGGCGGGTAGGACCTATTTTTTTAACCTTTTCATCGGTATCTTTGTCAGGTGCGCCACCAAAAAGTCGCAACAGATCTCCAGCAGGCGCATCAATTTCTTCAGGCGTGATTTGTTTGAACGAAAAAGGTTTACCTTCGGATGCCAAAACCTGCCCCAGCTTCCATTCCAGCAGGCTGCGAATTTTTCCCTTGAGCGAGGAACCGGGAATGTAAGGCATGCCATCCAGAGGGTTTTTAACGACCTGATTATCCAGTCCGCCGATATGCATCTCGGTATCGCCGCCGCCTATGTGCAGGCCGGTTTTGAGTACCAGCGTGCCGGTAATTTGTTTGATTTGAGTCAGTTGCATGGTGATCTCCTGTAATTAACAGCGTATACTTTTAAGAAAACCCAGCACTGCTTCAAAATGCAGTCTGAAGTTACGTAAGGTTTTTGGACTTTCAACCTGAGCGATACACTCTTTGAACCAATTCACGAAATCCTGCGTGACCAGATTTCGTCCTTGTGCATAAGCCGCTTTGGCATTGAGCATCTTGATAAAAGCGATGTACTGGTTAAACTTTTCCTGATCATCACCGATGCGATCATGCCAGCCTACCAGTTCATCATAAAAACGACGAATTTGGGTGGGCTTGTTTTTACCGCTGTCTCTACCACCTGCATTCGCTGATTCAACGAGTTTTCTGGCAAAACTTTCGGCATCTTCTGAAAATAGCGTTGCAACGGGTGGCTCGGTTTTAAGATCGTAAGGCATTTAATTCTCCTGTATTAGCATGATAGGTTTATTCAAAAATCCATTCCAGCCTGGCAAGCTTGCCGTTACTCACGCTTACTATAAAGCAGCAGGGATAGCGGCAGACGATAGGCACCGCGATGTTCACGCAATGCCCCGGCAATTTCAATATTCAATTCCAAAGCACGCTTGCGATCCTTGATGAGACGAGCGGTACGGTAAGCTAATTGCGAGCGCCACAAACTATCTTCCGGGTACTTGCCGGTTATTTCGCGTTCCGCCTTGTCGGCCAGTTCCAGCAATGAATACACCATACCGGACGATAATGGCGCACCATGATCCTCAGCCTGACTTAGAATGGCTTGCAACTGTCCTGCACGATTAGTCATCAGTTCGTGCCAGTCCGTCCAGCTTACCGTTTGGCTCCACAGCGTAGCGGCATCCTTTTTGGCGGGCGTATCTTTCGTTTTTCCATAAGCCTTGGATTGTTCAAGCAATGCTTCAGCCGAACGGGCAAGCTGTCTGGCCGGAACCTTGGGTTGCGTCATCACCATACCGGCTGAAAAAGTAATGTTTTCGTTCACCATGTATTTGGCAAAATGCTGCTGTACTGCTCCCGCCAACGCGATGGTCGATTTCCAGGGTCCGATCAAAAAGAAATCATCGCCGCCTGCAAATACCGTATAGGTGTTGCGATAACGGGCCACACCTTGTCCATCCTTGCCGTGCTCGCAAAACCACGGCAGCCAAAGCGCGAAGAACAGATTAACCTGGCGCGACAAGGAAGCCCATTTGGCGAAGGTCGGTTTTTCCAGACCTTGCTGGAACAGTGCGCCCAGATTATCCACGTCGCCTTTTAGGGTGACTAAGCCAATTTCACCGCACCACTTGCCGTTTTTCATGAGTTCGCGATCCTCACAGGCAATGTGATGCAAGGTTTTGATTGGATGTTCGCGGTCGAATTCAGCTTCGCCTTCCCATTTACCATACTTGTCGGCAGTTTGTTCGTCATCACAATCAAAATATGGCACGTAGGTATTCACAAAACGCCGTGCATAACCGTGAAAAATACTGCCATCAGCATCGGGCAAATCAAAGTCCCAGCAACGTATCAGCTTCCGCTCGCCTGCCAGTTGTCCATATTTACCGGACACATCGCCCGCAGGCACAAAGGCAATCCGCCAGCCAAAATAATCGAGCGTGAGATTTGGCAGGCTATCCGTATCGCGGGTTATCAAAACACGCTTCTTTTTAGTGAGTGCTTCACCAATCGTAATCTGATCATCAGCTAACTTACAAAGTGAATAACCGTGCTTTTTGCTGGCTTCAGCATCAGCATCAGCATCAGCAGGATAACGACCATTAATTTTGCATACGCCAAGATCATTGTCGAATTGATCCAGAAATTCCCCAAAGACAGGTGATTTTGCCTGGCTGCACAGATCAAAACGGCGATGTTTTGCGATGTCCAATTGTTCAAAAAGTCGCTTTTGCAAAGCACTAAAATTTCCACGACTGAAGTCATTGCAGGACGCCTCTGTAGTTGCGATACCGATACCGATTTCACCATAGGTATGCTGCAAACACCACTCGTTAAACTCTTCACGCACACGCTTTACTGCTTGCTGTACAGCTTTGGTATTGGGCGCGACGATCAGAAATTTTCCTGCTGCATTGATAATCTGACTGGTCGGAGGCAATTCAAGCGCGTCGAGCAAGCTGAGTGCAGCACATTCGGCTAGCAAAGCCACCTGAAAAGATCTGCCTCGCAACAATTTATTGGCATGTTTACTGGTTTCACCGCCTTCAGTGAAAATAAAATTCTGGATGCCGAAAAAGTCACCCTGTACCAGCAGGAGCTTTTTGTCATCCCAACCTTCCTTGATTGATGCAACCGTTTCCAGTTGATGTGCGTGATGCCAGCGCCACAGCGCCGCAGCGAGTGCCGCCGCAGCTTTGCTGTGGTCGTAGAGCGACACTTCAGGCTTCACACCGAATGCCGTAGCAGCAGGAATGGCGTGCGTCATAGTCAGCCACAAGGCATCAAAATGATCCAGCCAGAGTGGTAAATTATTACGGTGCGATGGCGGAATCAACTTTAGCCCATCCAGAAGCGCACGCCATAAAACCAGATATTCAGCCTGTGCATCCGCATTATTATCTGGCGTACATTCCTGATGACGCCCGGGGAAAATTGCTTCAGGCGAAAGCGGCTTGAGCGCATAGCGCCATTGCAGCTCGCCTTCGTTAATTTGTCCTTTGCCAATCTGTTCAAATAAAGTGAGCAAGCGTGCGCGGTAATGATTGTCCCGTTCACCCAGATTGTTATATTCGGTATCAAACTTATCCCGCTCAAAACCTGATGCCACACGATCAGCCGTTGCAACTATCCATTGTAAAAAAGTCTCCGGCTTGTGATGAGCAGATGCCGCATTGACGGCGGAATCCGGGAATTTGCTGTCGCCAACGGGTGTCTTGAAAGGTTCACAATCGCGTCTGAGATCAGGGAAGTGTCCGGTTTTTTCCAGTTCATCCCAGGCGATGCCGGTGTAAGCGGCATGTATATGTGTGTGATAACCACCTTTATCTTTAGGTGCTTGCGGACAATAAGTCTGTTTGTTGCCATTTAGATCGTTCAGACTAACCTCAATTTTGGCTCTCTCTGCCAGTTTCCCCAGGTCATGCAGGAAAGCTGCAAGTGCGACACGAGATGTTGCATCAAGCATATATATCCCTTTAAATATTTTACGAGTCATTGCAATAAAACGATCAACTCATTACGTTTATTCAGTATATTCGTGCAGCCGGCTACAATTAAACATGGCAAGCTTGCCATGTTATCTGCAAGTGTGACGGGATACGGCAATTCATCTATCAAGCAGCAAACTAAAACTGCGAACAACTCTATCAGCAAACGCGATACATAGATATTGAAAAGCGCTTAGGCACATAGGGAAGTCCCTATTAAAATCTGGATCCGTTAAGACTAACGCACATTACAGTGGCTGCCACTGCAATACCCGTTAATCGCGTTCAATATCCTGGTTGGCATCATTGTGGACAAAGCCCTGATCGTGGATTTCGAAGACTTTTACGGGAATCGACTTCCGGTCCAACTTGCTCACTCGCCATACCAGCTGCTGTGTTTGAATCAACAGCGGGATGCGATTTTGCATACTCCAACAGATGTGAGTGGTTTGACCATTTTGTTTCAGGTCATACCACTGACAAGGCTCGACGGCCTTCAGAGCATTATCAGGTGATTGGGACTTTGCTATCTGATAATCGCCCATCGGATGTTTCAGGCCATGCGCCAGATCAAACCAATCTGTAAAATTACCTATCCGATATAGATTTGTCCGGTCAATCCGGGTATGGATGCGTTTTTTCATGTCAAGCACCGACATACGAAACTCGGCATCACCCGATTTACGAAAAGCGTAGGTTTCAATCTCATCATCCGTGCGGCGCTTCACTCGCAGCTCTCCCTCACGCCAGACTTCCATCTGGTGCTTTGCCCCCTTAGCAGCAAATTCCGCCTGATAATGCAGGGCAACAGGTTCGCCCTTAACACGGAAAACTTCTTCAAATTTTAATTCTTTAGCAGGGACATCCAAGGAAACGGTGATCGCCACACAAAGTGTGGCGATCCGCAGCCCTGGCCCCCAATGACGACGTGAGAAGGCGTGTTTCAAAATGGTAATTCTCCGATTTTTTATGTACTGAGCTTACTGACGCATAGCCTTTGCGTAGTCAAAGTAACGATAAGTTTTGCCATCCGCCGTCAGATCTTTCACGGCCAGATTGATGCTGTACGAACCTATGGTAAGTGACGCATCCTTTGTCACACCGGTCAAATCATTCGGCATTTCAAAAACCAGCCCCGTCGCCGCACTGCCCGATGTTACGGTTGAGGACACCACCGTTGCAGCAGTCTTGCTGGCAGGCGTTATCAGCGCTTCGTTGAGTATACGGCCATCTGCCTGAGGCATGGACAGTCCAAGCAGGTAGGCCACCGTTGGTGCTACGTCGACGTTACCCGAAGGGCCATTAATGAGGGTCGCAGGCTGGAAGGACGGGCCATTAACGATCAGCGTGTTATGTACATCGCTGCTGCCAAAACTGCCGTGCATGCCGCGCTGACCACCGACGCTTTCAAACTCGATACCAGTCATACCCTGAACGGATGCGGTATTGTCCGAATTAAAACTCACCACTACATCGGGCTGTCCGTTGTTCTGACGATCGGCATTTTCCAGGTTAACCTGCGCCATGCTTAGTGTGCCGAGAATGGCACCATAGCGGCTATCCACAAAAATGGCACCGTATTCTTCACGCTGTTGCAGGAATTTGACCAGATTCTTCACAGTGACCAAATCATGCCCGGGAACGTAGAAGTAATCGGACCCGCCGTTTGCAGCCACCACGATACCATTAGCCGGCAGACTGCCGGGTGCCGGAACTTTGAAGCTGGCAACAGGGACGGGCAAAGTCGAACTGATAGACTGATACCTGGCGTTAACAGTGCCGCACAAGCGCCCCGCTGTATCCAGATTGACGGGAAGCGTCGGGACACCTGCAGTATTCAGACCATACATGGCTGAGGTGCTGCATCCGCTGCCATCATAGGCACTAAAACCACGATAAGTTAGTAAGTCGGCTGAGCGTACATCCCCTGAAAAGGAATAACCGCTAGCGTTGACAGCACCGATCGCTGCGCTGCTCGTGCCGCTGGTCGAACCGTTTACCAGGCCGCCATTAGGCAAGGTAGTGGACGGGGTGATCGCGCGCAGCGGATAGAGGCCAAGCGGCCCGGAAACACTGCTATGCCCATGATCTGACACAACGACAATATTAGTCGTACTGTCCATGCCATTTGCCCTGAGTGCAGAAATCAGCTCACCCAGACGGGCATCTTGCGAGCGCAGACCCGCTAGTGCATTGGCGCTGCCCGGACCATAGCCGTGCTCGACGTTATCCGGCGTGCGGAACCAGATCAGTGACAGCATCGGTTTTTTGTTGGGCAAAATGTAGCGGGTGTAAACCGACATCATGTATTTGTTGGCGGCATCGGCCGGTTCGCCCTGCGTGGTGTCAGTGGAATCGCGGGATGCAACGGTAGTTGCGGGTGGAACTGCGGTATCGTAGGCTGTCGTGTTAAAGGTGACATAGCCGGCTTTAAGAGTAGGGCTACCGTTATTACCGGCCAGCGTAACGGCGTCAGCGCCCATGTAACCTTTGACAGTATTGGCTGGAATAGCATAACCGTTGTTTTGCAGTTCAGTGACCAGGCTGCGCGGCATCACGGTATTTTCATCTAGGAAGTAGCCGCCTTTTCCCGGATCCTGAATGTAAGCTGCGCCCGACTTGCCGATGGTGGCTGTCACCATACCGGCACTTTGCGCGGTGGCGAACAAGCTCTTCACCAGCAATAATTGACCGCTATAATAGCTGTTGAGCGTACTCAGCACCTGATAGTCTTCGGTAAAAACCGGATCAACATAATCCTGAGCGGTGCCACCGGCGCCGTTGCCAACCGGAATCACATTGCCTTGGGGAGGCGTCCAGAAGGTATTGCCGTAAAAGCCACTGGTCTTGGGAAATGACCCTGTGGCAAAGGACGAACCGTTCATCATGGTAAAGGTCGGATACGTCGAGTGGTTATCACTGAAGTTAGTACCGGTTTGACGCAATGCGTACAGGTTGGGTGTATCAGTGGCATTGACTGAGTCCGGACGCAATCCATCCCAAACCATGATGATGGTGCGAGTCGGCGTCAATGAAGATACGGGTGATGCATTTGAGCCCCCTCCGCAACCAGCAAGCAGGGTGCCGGCAACTACGCTGGCGATTAATGCGCGGTTCAATTTCATGGTTAAACTCCTTAAAGTTTCGCAGCAGGTTTATTTGAAACAGTATTCACAGGTCAAAGCTAACTTTAATTGAGCGGGATTACAAAGCAATGACAGTTCAAGAAATAAACGACAACCGTGTGGCGAAAAGCAGGAAATCTAAAGGCACAAAGTTGTGCGGGGGAAGAACCTTCTTGCTTATCCCTTCTCCTGCATCCTGTATAATTCATTACCGTTACCACTCATGCAACCATGAAAGCCATCCTGTTAAACCTTACCTCAATAGTCGCGAAGCGATTCATTATCGCCTTCCCCCGCAGGGCGACGGATGAAAAGAGGGAAACGATTGGCACTGGCGTTTTCATGCCCTGGATTAAAACTTGCGCCTTATCGCTCACTTTACTGCTCTGCCAGACGGTTTTTGCCTTGCCCGCACCATTGCCTGAAGCGCCGACACTCACTTCACGTGCGTATGTGCTTTATGATTTTTCCAGCAATCAGATATTGCTGAATCAAAATGGCAACATCCGCCAGGATCCGGCATCTCTTAGCAAACTGATGACGACCTACCTTGCCTTCTCCGCAATCAAACAGGGCAAACTCAAACTGGATCAAAAACTGAACGTGCCGGCAAATACTGTTCAGGACAACAGTGGCGAAGCGCTCATGCTGCTCAAAGCCGGCCAAACTGTCACCGTTGATCAATTGCTACACGGTCTGATCGTACAATCCGCCAGCGATGCGGCAAACACACTCGCCCTCAACATTGCAGGCTCCGAAACCACCTTCGTCAAGATGATGAATAAGGAAGCAGAACGACTGGGTATGAACAACAGCCACTTTGCCAATTCGACAGGCATACAGCATGCACAAAACTACAGTAGCGCATTGGATATGGCCATCCTTGCATCAGCCCTGGTGCGGGACTTTCCCGAATATTATCCGATGTTCAGTTTGCGCAATTACACCTTTAACAATGTGACACAAGCGAATCGTAACCGTCTGTTATGGCTGGATCCCTACGCCGATGGTATGAAGAGCGGACACACCAGCACAGCCGGTTTTTGCCTGATAGGCTCAGCTAAACGCAATAATCGCCGCCTGATTTCTGTGGTATTGGGTGCGGATTCGGACAGCGGGCGCGCGTCAGAGAGTCAGCAATTGCTAAACTATGGCTTTCAATCTTTTGATGCAGTACGCCTGTATCAAAACAGCCAGCCTGTCAGCGGTGTACGCCTCTGGAAAGGGACGGAAAGCCGCGTCAATCTGGGCTTCCGACGAGACTTATATCTGAGTATACCCAAGGGACAGCTTAGCCAACTGAAGGCGAGCATTGAAACGCACCAACCCATCATCGCACCGATCAGTTCAGGTCAACAACTCGGTGTATTAAAACTCACACTGGCAGGCAAACCTTACGCCCAGTTTCCCCTGATTGCATTGGACAGCGTATCACTGGCCAATGTATTTTCACGCGGCTGGGATAGCATACGATTGCTGCTGCAAAAATACAGCCCTATCTAAGAGAAGATACAAATGACGATCTACCTGAACGGTGAGTACATGCCGATTGCACAAGCGAAGGTTTCCGTGCTGGATCGCGGTTTTATCTTCGGTGACGGTGTGTACGAAGTGATTCCTGTGTACTCACATCAGGCGTTTCGACTGGAAGCGCATCTGCTGCGACTGCAACACAGCCTGGACAGCATACAACTGCTCAATCCCCACCGCATTAGCGAGTGGACAAGCATTGTGAATGAGCTGATCAGGCGAAATATTATTGAAGATCAATATATTTACTTGCATATCACACGCGGGGTCGCCCCACGGGACTTTCCTTTTCCCGACGTCCCTCCCACTGTCTTTGCGATGAGCAACCCCCTGTCAGCACCGGCGCAGGCGTTAATCAGTCATGGCGTAAGCGCAATCACAGCAGAAGATAACCGCTGGCTGCGTTGTGACATCAAGGCTATTTCGTTGCTGCCCAATATACTGTTGCGTCAGATGGCCGTGCAGGCTGGTTGCGCTGAAACCGTGATGCTCCGACCCGCAACAGCAAACGAGCCTGCATTTTTAACCGAAGGGTCGGCTAGCAATATTTTTGTGGTTAAAAACGGCACACTGCTAACCCCGCCAAAAGATCATCTGATGTTGCCGGGTGTCACCTATGACGTGATACTGGAAATCGCGGCCGCTAACGACATCCCGTATGAAGTACGAAAAGTCAGCAAAGCGGAGGTCTTTGCTGCTGATGAACTTCTGCTCACCTCCAGCACCCGTGAAGTTCAGGCCATCACTTGTCTTGATGATAATCCGATAGGCAATGGCATACCGGGACCTGCTTTCAGAAAAATATATCTACTCTATCAAGAATTTAAACGTGAAGTGATGCGCGCAAAATGAATACACCCCCCGACATGCCGGTCATTCCGGAATCTGAAAGCCTGGTCGAATATCCTTCGGATTTTCCGTTAAAAATTTTCGGCGCACAGCATCCTGATTTTACGCAATGCGTACTTGAAGTTGTCACCCGGCACGCCCCCGATTTTGCCGCCGAAAGCATGGAAATTCGCGCCAGCAAAACCGCGAAATACATCAGCCTGACTTGTACGATACGCGCCACCTCGCGCAAACAACTTGATGCGGTTTATCAGGAACTGTGCGATCACCCGCTAATAAAGATGGTTTTATGACGAACCAGGAGCAAGAGGCAAAGAGCAAGGAGCACTTTAAACTCCTGCACCCTGTCATCCATTCGCTGGGTCTGATGGCGTACCAATCGACCTGGGAGGCGATGAAACAATTCACGGCTGAACGCACCATTGATACGCGCGATGAAATCTGGCTGCTACAACACCCCCCCACCTACACGCAAGGACTGGCGGGCTTACCCGAACATCTGCTTTTTCCTTCAGACATTCCGGTGGTCAAAATTGATCGGGGCGGACAGATCACCTATCACGGCCCCGGACAAATCGTCGCCTACCTGCTGCTTGATTTGCGCCGCTGGAAGCTCAACGTCCGCGAACTGGTCAACCTGATGGAACAGTCTGTAGTTGACTTGCTGGGCGAATACGGCGTGGTTGCCAAAAATCGCGCCGATGCACCCGGTGTATACGTCGGCGACGCAAAAATTGCCTCACTGGGTTTAAAAATAAAACACGGTTGTTGCTATCACGGTCTGGCACTCAACGTCGATATGAACCTCGCCCCTTTCAATTCCATCAACCCTTGCGGCTATGCCGGTCTGCGCGTCACGCAATGCGTTGAACTGGGTATTACCACGAGTATTAATGAATTACAGGCGCAATTGACGCAAAACCTGATCTGTGGCTTGGTGCAACATTATCAAGGAAAGCAGATACACGAATAAAAGTAATATTCCGTAACCAAGCGACGCGCAAGACGTGCCACTCTTGCTCAGCAACTCTAATTTGTCTTGTGCCAAATTTATTGCAAATCTGTGCCAAATCCGGCACGGCCTTACAATCAAGCGGTTTTTTGTGCCCGTCTCAAATGAGATGTTTACTTTTTGCTTACTTGAAAAAAAAGAACTTAGGTTTTTACGCCTAAGTCCTTGATTATTTGGTGGGTCGTCACGGACTTGAACCGTGGACCAAAGGATTATGAGTCCTCTGCTCTAACCAACTGAGCTAACGACCCGTAAACTATTTACCTTCGCTGTCCAGGAAACTCTTGAGCTTCTCTGAACGTGAAGGGTGACGCAGTTTCCGCAAAGCCTTGGCTTCGATCTGACGAATGCGCTCGCGCGTTACATCAAACTGCTTGCCCACTTCTTCGAGCGTGTGATCGGTATTCATCTCAATACCGAAACGCATACGCAATACTTTTGCCTCACGCTGCGTCAAGCTGTCTAGTATATCCGAAGTTGCGCTGCGCAGGCTCTCATAAACAGCAGCATCTATCGGAACTGTGGTATTTGAGTCTTCAATAAAGTCGCCCAAATGCGAATCATCGTCATCGCCGACCGGCGTTTCCATGGAAATAGGCTCTTTGGCGATTTTCAAAATCTTGTGAATCTTGTCTTCAGTCATTTCCATCTTTTCAGCCAGCGTTGCTGCATCCGCTTCCTGCCCGGTTTCCTGCAGAATCTGGCGCGAAATACGATTCATCTTGTTGATGGTTTCAATCATGTGCACCGGAATACGAATGGTGCGCGCCTGATCGGCGATGGAACGGGTAATTGCCTGACGTATCCACCAGGTAGCATAAGTCGAAAACTTGTAACCGCGACGGTATTCAAATTTATCCACCGCCTTCATCAGACCGATATTGCCTTCCTGAATCAGATCAAGAAATTGCAATCCGCGATTAGTATATTTCTTGGCAATCGAAATCACCAGACGCAAATTTGCCTCAATCATATCTCGCTTGGCGCGGTGTGAGCGCGCCTCACCATTGGTCATGCGGCGGTTTATTTCCTTCAAATCAACGATCGGCAGGCCAACGCGCTTTTGCATGTTGATCAGATTCTGCTGCTTTTCAATGATCGCGTGCTGATAGCGCACCAGCAATTCACTGTAAGGCTTGGCCGCTTTGACTTCCTGCGCCAGCCAGTCCATATCAACTTCATGACCGATAAAGCTTTTGATAAAATGCGGACGCGGCATTTTGCTCTTGGTAACACAGATTTCCTGAATCCCGCGCTCGTTGGTACGAATTTCCTCAACCAAACCGCGCATGCTATTGCACAAGGCATCTACCTGCTTGGCGGTAAAGCGAAACGCCATCAACTCAGCAGTAATGCCAGCCTGGTAGGTGTTGTATTGTTCGCTGAGATAGCCATATTTCTCAAACGCTTTTCCCATATGACTGAACAAGTCGGCAATGACAGCAAATCGGGCTAATGCGTCAGCTTTTAACTGTGCAAGATCGGCTGCGGCAGCAGCAGCAGAAGCGGCAGCCATAGCCTCTTCATCTTCTTCACTTCCTTCATCTTCACCAGACTCATCAGGACCCTCTTCATCCTCGTCCTCGTCATCATGCTCCTGATCCTCAGCGCTGCTCAGCCCTGACTCGTCTGCAAGCTCGATATCCACAAAGCCATCAATCAGTTCATTAACACGAATTTCATCAATTTCAATCTTGCCCGCCAGCGAAAGAATTTCCGCAATTGTCACAGGACAAGCCGAAATAGCCTGGATCATGTTGCGTTGACCTTCTTCGATACGCTTGGCGATTTCAATTTCTTTCTCGCGCGTCAGCAGATCAACCGTACCCATTTCGCGCATATACATGCGCACAGGATCTGTGGTGCGACCAAATTCGGAATCAACCGTGGACAAAGCAGCCTCAGCCTCTTCAGCCGCATCATCATCCGCAGCGGTTGGTGCCGAATCGGTCATGATCAGTGCTTCCGCATCGGGCGCGACATCACAGACACGAATCCCCATATCGTTGATCATGCTGGCCACACTTTCGATCTGCTCAACTTCAAGCATATCGGGCAAATGGTCATTAATCTCGGCGTAAGTCAAATAGCCACGCTCCTTGCCAAGTACGATCAACGCCTTCAAACTGGTACGGCGCGCATCAATATCCTGCTGCAATTCTGCAAGCGGCAATGCAATGAGTTCTTCTTTCTTATCCGCTTTTTTCTTGCTCTTTTTAACCGTTACCATATTCTTGTTTCCAATTGCGTAAGACTTACATTAGTGTCTGGCATCGCAGAAAAGCGCACCATTATACCTGAAAACGCTAACTTTTTTCCAATCTTTGTAAAGGCTTTGTATTACACAAGCGTCGATATTGATCGCGCTCCTGATCACTCATACCGGATAATCCGCCTTGCGCCGCCTTGAGCTGCAACGGCTGCAACTGCTGTTTTATCTGCCCTTCATCCAGTTTACCTATCAATCCGGCAAACTCAGCCGCGACATCAAAGGACTCTCCCCAGGTAAGCATTTGTGCCTCCGCTTGTGCAAGCACCCTTGCATAGCTTGTCCCTTCGAAACGCTGCATTAAGGCAGGACTGCTGATTTTAAAATCCGCCTCTTGCAGTAAAGACATCACCGCCACAATTGCCTCGGCATCGTCACCCTCACCGTGCCAGTCAACCGGCATCTGCGCACCCAACTCCGGCTGTGCAATCAGACACTGCAACAATAAGCGCTGTACCGGAAATGGAGTTCGAGCAACTTTTTTCAAGGGCGTGCGCAGTGACACAGCGATCGGCTTGATTTCATACAACGCTTCCAGCTCTGCCTGACTTACGCCTGCAAGCGCTGCCACTTCCTTACGCAGCAGCAATGAGGTGACCGGAGATACAATAACCGACAATAACGGCTTTGCGCGGTGTAACAACTGATTACGACCTTCCTGACTTTTCAAATCCAAATCAGTCGTCAGTTCACGCAACAAATAACCTGACAAAGGCATTGCATCCATCACTTGCTGCTCAAAAGTCACCTTGCCGAATTCCCGGATAAAGCTGTCAGGATCATGTTCGCTCGGCAGAAACAGAAAGCTCAGCAGCTTTCCGTCCTGCAAATGCGGCAGTGCATTTTCCAGCGCGCGCCATGCCGCCTTTTGCCCGGCCTTATCGCCATCAAAACAAAACACAATCTGTTCGGCCAGTCGCAGCAATTTTTGTATGTGATAGGGCGTAGTCGCCGTACCCAATGTCGCAACGGCATAATCAACACCATGCTGCGCCAGGGCCACCACGTCCATATAGCCTTCCACTACTAGCACACGACCGGTTGCGCGTATCGATTTTTGCGCCTGATACAAACCATACAATTCATGGCCCTTGGCAAACAGCGGGGTCTCCGGCGAATTCAGATACTTTGGCTCGCCTTTATCCAGCACACGCCCGCCAAAACCGATGACCTGAGCACGCACATTGATAATCGGAAACATGATACGGTCGCGAAACCGGTCGTACCGCTTATCACCTTCACCGTTGATTACAAGTCCGGTCACTTCAAGTGCTGCACTCTGATAATCAGGGAATGCCGAAGCCAGATTCTGCCAACCGTCCGGTGCAAAGCCGATAGCAAATTTCGCCGCAATTTCACCGCTCAGTCCGCGATTTTTCAGGTAATCAATCGCCCGAGCTGACAATTTGAGTTGATCACGGTAATAACGCGTAGCGAGCTGCATAACCTCATACAGATCCGGCGCAACTTTTGGTATACTTTCGCCAACAGCTGTGCGCTCATGCGGCACTTCCATACTCACACTGTGCGCCAAATCCTCTATAGCCTCAACAAAACTAAGCCCCAGGTGTTCCATGACAAAACCTACTGCGGTGCCATGGACACCACAGCCAAAGCAATGATAAAACTGCTTGGATTGGCTGACAGTAAACGAGGGGGACTTTTCGTTGTGAAACGGACAGCAGGCAACGTAATTGCTACCGGCTTTTTTAAGCGGTACGAAGCGCTCAATCACATCAACAATGTCGACACGATTGAGCAAATCTTGAATAAAGCTTTTTGGGATCATCTGTGCACTTTTCAGCTAAAGCAACCGCAGGCACACTGAACAGAACACGAATAAAACGGGAGTAACCTGCAACTACGCGGAAAGTTGAACCTTGATCAGCGCTGAGACTTTGCCCATGTCTGCGACTCCCGCCAACCTGGGTTTAAGTAAAGCCATCACCTTGCCCATGTCCTGAGGACCTGTAGCAGCAGCAGACGAAATAGCCTCAACGACAGCGGCAAGCACTTCCTCATCATTCAACTGCTGCGGCATATAAACTGCCAGCACGCCCATTTCAAACTTCTCGACATCTGCAAGATCCTGACGACCGGCCGCTTCATACTGACTAATAGAATCACGTCGCTGCTTGTTCATCTTTTCGATAATTGCAACCACATCAGCATCAGACAACTCGACACGCTCATCCACTTCACGTTGCTTCATCGCC
>CAIWRI010000061.1 GCA_903915035.1 uncultured Nitrosomonadales bacterium
AAGAATCACCAAGGGCAATAGCTGCCGGACTAAAACCAGGGGCAGTCAATGATATACGGGTGGAACTGCCATACATACCCGTAGCAGTCGGACAAACTCCCGTGAGTTGTAAACCAGTTTGATTGAGACATGAAGCCGGCAATATAAAAGCAAGCGCCCTGCCACTTATATTACGGAGCCTGCAAAATTTTAAATGCGGCGCAGGCTTTGAGCAGGCTATAAACCACATAACCTCATGTTTTTCAAGAGCCGCTATTTTCATCCGCGCAGAATATCAACCTTGGCAGCGCCGGGTAAAATAAGCTGACTAAAATTAATCGCTACGTTGTCAACCAATCGTATTTATCACACGTTGTATGCTTCGACACCATTGTGTCGGCCATGAAGGCCAAACTTACCAACTATAATCGGAGTTCACCATGAGCAAATTGTTATCTGTATTGATCGCTGCTGTATTCGCTGCTGCTTCTTTCACCGCTGTTGCTGCTGATGCAGCTCCTGCAAAAGAAGCTGCAATGACAGCACCAGCTGCTGCTGAAGCACCAGCTGCTAAAGCACCAGCTAAAAAGCATGCTAAAAAGCATAAAAAAGCTAAAGCAGCTGCACCAGCTGAAGCAGCAGCACCAGCAGCACCAGCAGCTAAGTAATATCGGCAGCAGGTAGTTAAAAAGAGGCGGGGGAAACCCAGCCTCTTTTGTTTTTTACAGAACTTAAGTGATACCATAGTGGAAATAAAACGTCCCCTATCCTGCAATGATCTGGAAACCGCACGTCACCGTTGCCGCCGTCATCGAACGCGATGGCAAATTTTTACTGGTCGAAGAACAGACCTCACAGGGACTGCGCTTTAACCAGCCCGCGGGTCACTGGGAGCCAAATGAAACTTTGGCCGCAGCCTCCATACGCGAAACACTTGAAGAATCCGCCTGGGATTTCGATCCGCAATTTTTAACCGGCATCTACCATTGGCATGCGACTGAATCCGACACAACGTATCTGCGTTTTGCGTTTGGCGGAAGCCTCAACCGCCATCATCCGGAACTCAAACTGGACGAGGGCATTGTCCGCGCAGTATGGTTAAGCATGGATGAAATCCGCGCCAGCCAGGCTCGCCACCGCAGTCCGTTAATCTTGCGTTGCTGCGAAGATTATCTGGCAGGAAAACGCTATCCGCTCGATTTACTGGTTCATTATGAATAACGAACAAGTCCGTTCCCCTCTCCCAAACCCCCTTCCGCAAGCGAGCGAGAAAACAAGGGTATTGCTGCGCGATGCTCCCCGTAAACCGCGCGTTGTTGTCGGCATGTCGGGCGGCGTGGATTCCTCCGTCACCGCGCTGTTGCTAAAAGAACAGGGCTATGAAGTCATCGGCCTGTTCATGAAAAACTGGGAAGACGACGACAACAGCGAATATTGCTCATCCCGTCAGGATTTGATCGACGCGGTATCGGTCGCTGACACCATCGGTATTCCGATCGAAGCAGTTAATTTCGCCAAAGAATACAAGGATCGCGTGTTCAGCTCGTTCCTGCGCGAATATCAGGCAGGCCGCACGCCCAATCCGGACATTCTGTGCAATGCCGAGATCAAATTCAAAGCCTTTCTCGATCACGCCATCGCCCTGGGGGCGGATACCATTGCTACCGGTCACTATGCACAGGTACGCGAAGTTGACGGCTTGTTCCAGTTACTCAAAGCGACCGACCAAAGCAAGGATCAGAGCTATTTTCTGCATCGCTTGAATCAGGCGCAGTTGAGTCGCGCGATGTTTCCGCTGGGTCGCTTACTCAAATCAGAAATACGCAAAATCGCCGAGCAGCACGGCCTGTGTAACTTTGCCAAAAAAGACAGCACCGGCATCTGCTTTATCGGCGAACGCCCGTTCCGCGAATTCCTGAGTGGTTATCTGCCCAGCCAACCTGGCGAGATGCGCACACCCGAAGGGCGTCTGGTAGGAAAACATATCGGCTTGTCTTTCTACACCCTGGGACAAAGACAGGGCTTAGGCATAGGCGGCCTCAAGGAAGCTAAAATCACCAACAAAGCACCAGAAGCCGCGGCCCTGCACGAACCGTGGTTTGTCGCGGCCAAAGACATGAAGAATAACCGCCTGATCGTGGTACAGGGACACGACCATCCGACCTTATTAAGTTCACGACTTACCGCCCTGGATGCGCACTGGATCAGCGGCACAGCCCCTGAAATAAACTACCTATATGCTGCCAAGACACGCTATCGTCAGGCGGATGCCCCCTGCGTGGTGACACAAATTTCGGCTGAAGAGTGCGCTGTATCCTTTGAGCAGCCTCAATGGGCGGTGACACCGGGTCAATCAGTCGTGTTATACGAGGGTGAAGTGTGCCTGGGAGGCGCAATCATCGAAGCAGGTCAGTTTTGATTGATACGAACTTTTAGCTAACCGGAAGCAGTCGCGTATTAATTCGCGTAAAATAGCTGCTTTCCGATTTTAGATACTGCCATGCTGACCAAACTCACTGCACTCTCCCCCTTAGACGGACGCTATCACGGCAAAGTCGACGCCTTGCGCGATTATTTCAGCGAATTCGGCCTGATCCGTTTCCGCGTGTTAATCGAAATAGAATGGTTAAAAGCGCTGGCAGCGCAGTCCGACATAGCAGAAGTTGCGCCGTTTAGCGCATCGACCATCGCACAACTGGATGCGCTGAATGAAAATTTCAGTGAAGCAGATGCGGCGGCGATTAAAAACATCGAAAAAACCACCAACCATGATGTCAAAGCCATCGAATACTGGTTGCGCGAACAATTATCAGATAATCCTGAAACCGCCGACATACTGGAGTTCATCCACTTTGCCTGCACCTCGGAGGACATCAACAATCTGTCGCACGCGCTGATGCTCAAAAATGGTCGCGAAGCGGTGATGCTGCCTGCCTTAAAGCAAATCACCAGAAGACTGACCGAACTGGCTCACCAGTTGGCCGATATTCCGATGTTGTGCCGTACCCACGGTCAGACCGCGACACCCAGTACGCTGGGCAAGGAAATGGCCAACGTCGTTTATCGCTTGCAGCGCGCCGAAAAACGCCTGGCATCAGTTGAAATCCTCGGCAAAATCAATGGTGCAGTCGGCAATTACAACGCCCACCTGGCAGCCTATCCGGACGTGGACTGGGAAGCCTTCGCACAAAACTTTGTCACGGCACGCGGCATTGTTTTCAACCCCTACACCATCCAGATTGAACCTCATGATTATATGGCCGAGTTATTCGATGCCTTTGCGCGCATCAATACCATCCTGATTGATTTGAACCGCGACATCTGGGGTTATATCTCGCTGGGATTTTTCAAGCAGAAAGTAATCAAAGGCGAAGTCGGTTCCTCAACCATGCCGCACAAAGTCAATCCGATTGATTTTGAAAATGCCGAAGGCAATTTAGGTATGGCAAACGCCCTACTGCGCCATTTGTCCGAAAAACTCCCCGTTTCACGCTGGCAACGCGATCTGACAGACTCCACGGTGTTGCGCAATATGGGCGTGGCGCTGGGCTATACGCTGTTAGCTTACGAGTCCTGCCTGAAAGGCCTGAACAAGCTGGAAGTCAACCCGTTGCGCGTTGCTGTCGACCTCGACGCCAGCTGGGAAGTCATGGCGGAACCGATTCAGACCGTGATGCGCCGCTACAACATCGAAAACGCCTACGACAAACTCAAGGAACTTACGCGCGGACAGAGCGGCATCAACCGTGAAACCTTGCGCGCCTTTATCGAAACGCTACAAATTCCCGAAGACGAAAAACAGCGCCTGTTGCAGCTCTCTCCTGACACTTACATCGGCAAAGCGGCTGAACTGGCAAAACGGATTTAACCCATAGCGCCCGGATTGTTCTGCATCCGGGCGCTGCAATAGCCATAATAAATAACCGTATTAACCGATGTGCATGCAGTTTGAATGAGAGGCTAATAAGGCGGCAAAAAACCTGCACAAGCACCGCATTTACTTCGTTGATGCCATAATGTATTTACTGAGCCGTTCTCCCTAAAACCGCTGAAAATCAGACCGACAACAAGTTTTTGACGATGAAGGGGCTTGCTTGAGAAGTTATTTATAATTATACTTAAATATAACTTAATTACTCGGAGTGCATCATGCACACAACCAATCTGCGCAAAGTGGGCGGTTCGGTCATGCTGGCCGTCCCCCCCGCCTTGCTCTATCAATTGCATCTGCAAGCGGGTGCAACAGTTGGCTTGGCTGTCGAGCACGGCTGCCTGATGGTCCGTCCTAGCCCGCGACCACGCTACACACTCGCGCAGTTGCTGGCCGCATCGGACTACTCTCAACCGCAATCGGTCGAGGAGCGTGAATGGGTTGATGCGCCCGCCGCAGGTGGCGAACTGCTATGAAGCGAGGCGATATTTACATGGTCTCGCTTGACCCGACCGCAGGACATGAGCAAAACGGCAGCCGCCCCGTTCTCGTCGTGTCGCCGACCGAGTTTAACGAAGCGACTAAGCTGCCAGTGATTCTGCCCATCACCAACGGCGGCGAGTTCGTGCGCCGCTTAGGCTTTGCCGTACCCGTGACCGGCATCATGACTACCGGCATCATCCGTTGCGATCAGCCACGTGTCATAGACTTTGCCGCCCGCAATGCCCGCAAGGTAGACACCCTGCCAACGAAGATCATGGAAGAGGTACTGGCCAAGGTAGCTACGCTGTTCGAGTAAGTCAAGCATGACTGGTGGCAACGCCTGTTTTTCCACCAGTTTAATATCACAAGCAGCAAAATGTTAAAATTTAGCTCTATGTGATTCCTGATGGGAATCAAACGTCAACTTTCCACCAAAACAGCTTAAAAACACCCTAATTTCTTTTCGTGTATTTTGCGAGCATCTGCTATGCAGATTACCTGCCACGAACGAACAAAACAACATAATTTTCGTGGCTGAAAGTTTTTAGTTTAGCTATTGGGATTAATACCTTACCCATGCTAAATCACATAGAACCTAAAATTTGAAATTCAAAGTAAAGCGCAACTCACTTTGATGGTCTACTGGCCTAATAACCGGGAACTCCCCAAATTGATTTTTATAATCAATTTACTTGAGAAAAATGTTCACCGTCCCATCACACAACGAGACCACCAATGTGCCAGCAAACGTCACTTACGCGGGTGGATATATTTCTTACATCAAGTCAAAGACCGAAATTTCTTTATCGCTTTCCGAAGTTGAGGCAGTGGCCGCTGCAATTAGCACCGGCAGAATGGCTCCGTCGCTCGCCACAAATTGTGAACATGTACAGAATGTTGAACGCCGCTTAGATCCCGATGTGCCAAGGTCATGTCCAAAATGCGCTGAACAAATGGTTCTGCGCACAACAAAAAGTGGAGACATCGCAGGTAGCAAATTTTGGGGATGCTCCGCTTTTCCAAAATGCCGCATGGTCCAAAAAGTCACCGGATATGGCGCTCAACCTCCCTTCGGTCGCTGGACGCTGCGCGATAAAGCCACAAGACGCGCTAGAATTGTTATCTGAAACTGAATAGGACTGTGATCATGAACACAACTCTTACGGCAAGCAAGTGTGCTCGACGTTGACGAGCAGATTGAACTGGTGGAGGCGATATGGAACAGCATCGTCAGTCGCAGTGCCGTCCCATTACTGATAGCGGCACAAAAAACAGAACTCGACCGCCGCCTCGCAGACCATCTGGCGACCCCCGATGATGTGATACCGTGGAATGAAGTAAAAGCGGCTGCCCCTGCCACAATCAGGCAATCGGGCACGCCATATTGATGTGTTTGAACTCAATCATTCGCCGAGACTGGCGCGCCGGTTAGTACACACTGTTTCCCGGATTACATTACATCCAGGCTATAGCAGTCCGCGCTCGGCAAACGACAAGGTTTGTCCTGAGGACACCACAAAATGATCCAGTACGGTGACATCAACCAGCGCCAGCGCCTGTTTCAAGGCACTGGTCAACAACTGATCGGACTGACTGGGCTCCGTGCTGCCGGAGGGATGGTTATGTGCCAGGATTACAGCGGCCGCATTATAAAACAAGGCGCGCTTAACCACTTCGCGTGGATATACGCTGGTCTGACTTAAGGTACCGTGAAACAGCTCCTCCGACGCGATCACGCAATGCTGCGTATTCAGGAATAACACCAGAAACACTTCCTGCTGACGTCCTGCCAGCAATAATTGCAGATAGTCGCGCACCACCTGCGGAGAATTAAGCATATCGCCGCGTTGCAATTCCTCCTTCAAGGCACGGCGCGACATTTCCAGTACTGCCTGCAATTGCGCGAATTTGGCAGGCCCCATGCCAGCCACCTTGCAAAAATCGTCCAGTTCGGCGGCAAACAATCCGGTAAGACTGCCATATTTGCTCAGTAACTCACGCGCCAGATCCACGGCACTGCGGCCCTTTACCCCGGTGCGCAGAAAAATCGCCAACAATTCTGCATCGGACAGAGCCGCTGCGCCTTTTGCCAGCAACTTTTCACGCGGGCGCTCACCCACCGGCCAATCGGTAATACTCACAGCAACCTCCTGTCATCAACAACACCCGGCTTATTTCGACAATATTTCGACCACGCAAACATTGCAGTTTTTTGCCCGCTCCCCTATGCTGTCCTGTGTCCTTACTATTCATTTTACAACGTGCTAAATTCTAACCGAATTATCCAGATTATTTTGATTGCCATGTTGGCAGGTTGCGCCAGCACACCTGAATTACATACGCTACCTGAAGCCACACGACCTGTAGCCTCATGGCCTGAATCCACAGCACCTCCCGCGGCACCACCCGACAAGCAGATTCCAGAAACTCTGCCCGCCACGCGGCCGACGGTTTCATCTGCTCCAACCGGATTACCTGACCAACAAATTCACGGGCTTGTTCTGAAACTCCTGCCTCCGGATCTGAAAGATAAACAAGGCTGGGCCACTGATGTACAAAGTGCATTCAAGTCATTGCAACTACAAGCCACACAAGAACATCTTTGTGCCGTATTTGCGGTGATCGAGCAGGAATCCGGATTTCAGGCCGACCCTGTTGTGCCCGGCCTGCCCGCCATCATACGGCGTGAAATTGAAAAACGCCGCCAAAAATATTACATCCCGCAAAGCCTGATTAAGTTGATGCTGCAAACCAAGTTACGCGATGGTCGCAGTTTTGACAAAAGAATCAGCGCACTCAGAACCGAAAAACAACTCAGTGACCTGATTGAAGAAATCATCAGTATGGTACCTCAGGCTGCAAAACTGTTCCCCGACTATAACCCGGTACACACAGGCGGCCCCATGCAGGTATCCGTCGAATTTGCCGAAAGCCAGGTACATGCAAGACCTTACCCCTACCCTATTCACGGCAACCTGCGCAACGAGGTTTTTTCCCGTCTTGGCGGGCTCTACTTTGGCAGCGCCATTCTGCTGGATTATCCGGCACCCTACACGGACATGCTGTATCGTTTTGCCGATTTTAATGCGGGTCGCTACAGCAGCCGGAATGCAGCCCTGCAGCGTGCCATATCCCGCCTGAGCGGCAAAAAACTCAGTCTGGACGGGGACCTGCTGCGCTACCACAACGGCTCTATATCCCCGGAAACCAGTGCAACACAACAGGCATTATTTGAGATAAAAAAGAATATCGGGCTGAGCGAGGGGGAAATTCAGCGCGATTTACGCCTGGAAAAACTATCGACCTTCAGCAATACCCTCCTGTATAAGCGAGTTTTTGCTCTGGCTGACCGCACCGGCATTCAACCCCGCATCCTCATGCCGCAAATTGACCTTAACAGTCCGAAAATCACCCGAAAACTGACCACGGAATGGTTTGCCAACCGGGTCAACAACCGCTACAAAAGTTGTTTGCAACAGCTCAATGCAGACAACGCTAGTCGTTAGTAGTGATTTTGCCGCATTTCTTGTAAGATGCTCGCCATGAATAAATCACATCTCGTACTGGGCATTACCGGCGGCATTGCAGCTTATAAATCGGCGGAATTAGTCAGGCAGCTCGTCAAACAAGGCTATACGGTGCAAGTCGCCATGACGGACGCCGCCTGCCACTTCATCACCCCAACCACTCTGCAGGCACTGTCCGGCAAACCGGTTTATACCGATCAATGGGACGCCATCATCCCCAACGGGATGCCACACATTAATCTTTCCCGCGAAGCCGATGCAATTGTTGTTGCCCCGGCAAGTGCTGATTTTATCGCCAAACTGGCAAACGGACTGGCGGACGACTTGCTCTCTACCCTGTGTCTGGCGCGCAACTGCCCTTTACTGATCGCTCCTGCGATGAATAAAGAGATGTGGTTAAATCCGGCGACACAACGCAATATCAAACAACTGATTAGCGACGGTGTACAGATCATGGGACCGGATAGCGGCATACAGGCTTGCGGCGAGACCGGTATGGGGCGCATGCTCGAACCTGAACGGCTGACGCAACTGATCGCGGACTCTTTTCAGCCAAAATTGCTTAGCGGCAAAAAAATCCTGATGACCGCCGGGCCTACCTATGAGGCGATTGATGCGGTGCGCGGCATCACCAATCGCAGTTCAGGAAAAATGGGCTATGCCATCTGTCAAGCCGCACTGGAATTGGGTGCCGAAGTGATATTGGTATCCGGCCCGACAGCGCTAACCGCGCCATTTCAGGCTAAAACAATAGAGGTGCAAAGTGCAGCGCAAATGTTTGACGCAGTGAAGTGCAATGTTGCCGGCTGCGATATTTTTATCGCCGTGGCCGCCGTGGCGGATTACCGTGTTGCGCAAGAGAGCATACAAAAGATCAAGAAAAGTTCATCGTCCCTGACGCTTGAACTGATTCCCAATCCCGATATTCTGGCGTATGTCGCCGCGCTGGCCAATCCGCCCTATTGTGTCGGGTTCGCCGCTGAAAGTGAGAATCTGGCAGCCTATGCCGAACAAAAACGACTCGCCAAGAAATTACCGCTGCTGGTAGGCAACCTCGCCTCACAGGCCATAGGCAGCGACGACAATGAGATACTGCTATTTGATGACAACGGCATACATCCCCTGCCGCGCGCCGATAAACTCACGCTGGCAAGACAACTGATGCAATATATTGCACAAAAAGGAGCGATTTGATGAAACACCCCATAGTAGATGTCAAAATTCTGGATCATCGTTTGCATGACAGTATTCCCGGCTACGCGACAGCAGGATCGGCAGGGATTGATTTGCGTGCCTGTATTGAGCATGCGCTGGTGATACAGCCCAAACAGTGTGAGCTCCTCCCCAGCGGCATCGCCATTCACCTGGCTAATCCGGGCTACGCGGGAATGATTCTGCCGCGTTCAGGACTGGGCCACAAACACGGCATCGTACTGGGCAATCTGGTGGGCCTGATTGACTCTGACTACCAGGGGCAGATATTTGTATCCTTGTGGAACCGCAGCCAGATACCCTTCACGCTAATGCCGATGGAGCGCATGGCGCAACTGGTCATCGTACCTGTAGTACAAGCCCAGTTTAATATTGTGGATGAGTTTCCGCTTAGCGAGCGAGGCACCGGCGGGTTTGGCAGCACAGGCAAACACTAAACAATAGTGAGTGGTGAGTCGAAAAACGTACATAAAAAAATCGCCGTGGCGGTTTTTTTATGTACGTTTTTCTGATTCTATTGCTCAAGCGTCACGTCAACCTCAGTATTATCGCCACGACGCACCGATACTTTTTCGACAAACATCTTATAACCAGCCAGCTTCACGCTCATTGCATGAACACCCGGTTCAATTTCCAGACGCAGCGGCGACAGGCCATAATAGACACCGTCCAGATAGACATTTGCACGTGATGGATTGCTGTTCACCAGCAGCAATCCATTCTTATCACCGGCTTGGGGATGATAAGTCGATGCAGGTTCCGCACTTTGCGCAGCGACGACAGGTGCAGTTATTTTTGGCAGTGCTGGCGCAACAAACACGGTCACACCGGGAATGGGCCGGGTACCTGGCGTCAAGTTGAATAATTCAGGACGAGATGCCATCAATGAAGCACTGACCGCATCGACTGTCTTGGTAGTCACAATACGCAATTCTTTATCCAGATAACGCATCACATCGGCTTTGCTGTTGCCTGAAACACCCGCAAAGCGATTCGCTTTTTCCGTGACCAATGCCGACCAGACCACTTTTCCGTTCGCGACCTCTTTCAGCGTTGTTTCAATTGCAATGCTAACATCATCGCGATCCTTAACGTTCAGAGTCAACTCCTTCACCACGCCCGATATCTCAAAGATGGCGCCAGATACACCCACGCGGAAACCTTCAGCATCAAAACGCTGCTTGATCGCCTCTGTCGCCATCGCTGCCACGTCCTGATCCACCAGCAGTTCATGTCCACTCATGCCGCTTACTTGAGCCGTCATTTCTCCAAGATAACGCGGATTACCAACCTTGCGCTGATCCACATAACCAGTAACATGGATACTTGCCGCGTATTTAAGCCCGGAGCTGACTGTACCCGGCTTGCTGGTTTCAAGGGTGTCACTTACGCCTACCCAGCCGGTCACGGTATTTTTAGCTTCATTAATCGAAGTACATCCACTGATCATCGCCGACAAAAAAAGAAACACAATACGTTGCGACAATGAAGTCATTGCTCTACCTCTATACAATAAAACGATATTAATCCTGCAAATACAGGCAAACTGCGTTACGCACGTGGAATAGTTGCTTCGATTTCTGCATAAGTGCATGTTAATTCAACATGCCGTACACCGGCAACAGGGCAAATGCATGATCGAAAAAACCACACACAGCCTACTTGCGGCCATGCGCTTCACTGATGACCAGCACACCCTGCCTGTTGGATTCTTTCATGATCGCGACGATATCGCCTTTTGCAGATCTTCAATTTTGAGGGAGGTCAGTTTACGCTTTTTTATCATCATGTTACGCAGCATAATGCCGGCATGCGCTCCGCTCATATTCTACAAAAAAACGCATCCGCTGACCGCCCTGAATATTCTTTAATCTTATTTTTGCCCCTAAAATCACACGTGAACCGCATCATCGGTATATGGCGGAAGCACACACTTATTCTTTGCTTCCGGCAGATAACGAACCAATTCATTCAGCGCCCTGGTATAAACTTCTCGCTTGAATTCGATCACGGCATGGATATCCAGCCAGTAATCATTCCAACGCCATGCATCAAACTCCGGATGCGCACATGCTCGCAAACAGACATCACAATCACGTCCTACTAAACGTAACAAAAACCATATCTGCTTCTGGCCGCGATAACCACCTCGCGACTCTCGTCGATTCCAACTTTGCGGGACTTCATAACGCATCCATTCACGGGTGCGCCCGAGTATCTCCACATGTTCAGGCATCAGGCCGACTTCTTCGTGCAACTCGCGGTACATCGCCTGCTCAGGATTTTCTCCGTGCTGTATGCCGCCTTGCGGGAATTGCCACGCATGTTGCCGAATCCGCTTTCCCCAGAATACTTGATTTTTGTCATTCGTGATAATGATGCCGACATTCGGGCGGTAGCCGTCTCTGTCTATCATTTTTCACTCTATCAGGTTAATTTCAATATCCGGATTCTTTCACACTTCATCTTTATTGCAAAGCAAATATAGGCCTATTATTTAATATCGAGCACAAATTTTCAATCCGCCTGTCAAAAATCGGCCATGCACAGGCAAACAACCTTTCCGCCCTCGAAAATGAGGGCACACGCAGTCAGTCCTTCGCGGTAAAATTACCCGTCCAATATTATTTTTAACTACCATGCGCGTTTCCCAATTTTTCATCTCCACTCTCAAGGAAGCTCCGACCGAAGCGGAGCTGCCCAGCCACCGCCTGATGATGCGCGCAGGCTATATTAAAAAACTGGCCAGTGGCTTATACACCTGGATGCCGTTGGGGTTGCGCGCCTTACGCCGCGTGGAAGCCATCGTACGCGAAGAAATGAACGCCAGCGGCTCGATTGAACTGTTAATGCCCGCCGTACAACCTGCTGAATTATGGAACGAGACTGGCCGCTGGGAAGTGTTCGGTCCGCAAATGCTGAAAATACGCGATCGCCACAATAATCAGTTCTGTTTCGGCCCGACTCACGAGGAAGTAATCACCGACATCGCGCGCCGCGAAATCCGCAGTTATCGCCAGTTACCGGTGAGTTTTTATCAGATACAGACTAAGTTCCGCGATGAAGTCCGTCCGCGCTTCGGCGTGATGCGCGCGCGCGAATTCCTGATGAAGGATGCTTATTCCTTTCATGCCGATTTCGCCAGTCTGGAAAAGACCTACGAGCTCATGTATCAGACCTATAGCCGGATTTTCACGCGCCTGGGGCTGAAGTTCCGCGCGGTAGCTGCGGACACCGGTGCCATCGGCGGCAGCGGCTCGCATGAATTTCACGTGCTGGCCGATTCCGGCGAAGACGCGCTGGCCTATTGCCCTGATTCTGACTATGCAGCCAATGTGGAACTGGCCAGTGCAATCGCATCCGAGATGACGCGCGCCACTCCTCAGGAAGCCCTGCGCAATGTGGATACACCCAAACAGACCACCTGCGAAGCGGTCGCAGCACTGCTGGAGATTCCGCTGCAACGCACGGTCAAATTACTGGCACTGATCGCCGCAGATAAACTGCATATCGTTCTGCTGCGCGGCGACCATAGCCTTAATGAAATCAAACTGACTAAGCTCCCCGGCCTTGCCGATTTTCGCTTCGCCAGAGAAGACGAAATTCGCGCCTTTTTCAACTGCCCACCCGGATTTTTGGGGCCCGTCGGGTTAGACAGAACGCAAGTCAACGTGATCGCTGACAAGGACGTGGCGATGATGAGCGACTTCGTGGCAGGTGCTAACGTGGCCAAATTTCATACCGCCGGCATCAACTGGGGTCGCGACTTGCCCGAAGCCGATCTGGTAGCCGATATTCGCAACGTGGTGACAGGCGATTTGTCACCCGACGGCAAAGGCACGCTGGAAATTTGCCGCGGCATCGAAGTCGGCCATATTTTCCAGTTGCGTACCAAGTATGCAGAAAGCATGAAAGCCACCTTCCTGGATGCACAGGGTAAATCCCAGATCCTGGAAATGGGCTGTTACGGCATAGGCGTGTCACGCATTGTTGCCGCCGCCATCGAGCAGAATTTTGATGAGCGAGGTATGATCCTGCCAGCGGCTATCGCACCATTTACCGTTGCGCTGGTACCCATAGGCATGAATAAAAGCGAGGCTGTGCGTGAAGCTATAGAACAACTCTATGCTGAGCTGAAAGCGGCCGGCATTGATGTACTGCTGGATGACCGCGATGAGCGCCCTGGCGTGATGTTTGCCGACATGGAGTTAATCGGTATTCCGCATCGCATCGTGATAGGCGACAGGGGCCTGAAAGAGGGTATGATCGAATATCAGGGACGCCGTGATCCGGCGGCACAGACGATTGCGCTGGGAAGCGCGCTGGAGTTCATTAAAGGCAGGATCTAGGATTCAGGAGAGAGAGAGAGGAACGAAGTGAGAAAATCAAGAGGAAGTACACTGGATACAAGATGCAGGATACAGTCAGCTACAGCCCTCAGAGGGGTTTGCCTGAATCCAGTATCCAAAATCCTGAATCCTCTTTTTTTGATTCTATTGTTAACCTCCAACGCTCAGGCAGGTGCTCAGATCGACTCCCCCTTGTCTGCCAGTGTACGTGCTGTTTTGCAGCGCAGTGTCTCGGATGAAGCCGCGCCAAAATCCGCTTTTGCCAACCAGTATGAAGCCGATGTATGGCTAGGTGAAATGTCACGCCGTCTGACTAAACGCCTGCCGGAGCAAACTTACCGCCTTAGCTTTTTGAGCACCGTACATTATGAAGCCATGCGTGCGGGTCTGGATCCGCAACTGGTACTGGGGCTGATCGAAGTGGAAAGCGGTTTCAAAAAATATGCCGTGTCATCCGCCGGTGCGCGCGGCTATATGCAGGTGATGCCGTTCTGGGTGCATGAAATCGGCAACGGGGATCAGGATCTTTTTCATCTGCGCATCAATTTGCGTTACGGCTGCACCATACTTCGCCACTATCTGGACATTGAAAACGGCGACCTGTATCGCGCGCTGGGTCGTTATAACGGCAGTCTGGGGCGTCCTGAATATCCCAACATGGTGCGTACCGCCTGGCAAGGTCACTGGATATTGCACACAGTCCGCAACGCATCGGCTGCGGATATTCATAAATCGAACCCGCCAGGCTAAACCGGCACTGCTATCGCTTTATCTATAGCATTACCACGCCATCCGCAATAACAACCGGCTGACGAACTATGGCATCACTAGGAACGCCTACGAAATAACTTCCCGATTTTGGTCAAGATTGGGAGAAATCATATAGTTCCACTTAGGCATAACGGGATCAGCGATAATACGAAGCAGGAATATTGCGTCTTTGGCCACTTTTCGTCCGGTTTCATATATGCGATCAATAATATCCACCGTGACTTTAAGTCCGTACGGGTTCGCTCGATTAATTCCTTTCAACTATTTTCCAGCCCCGGTCATTGTAAACGGCACCGCACTACAAACGGTCAAATCGGGAAGTTATTTCGTCGGCGTTTTTTAGTGCCGGCTATTGATATAACCCTCAATTGCCTTTCGCGTGATGCCGCCTGCCTGATAACTGACCTGCTTGCCTGAAGGATTGTACAGATAGGTAGTGGGTAGCACTTCCATATCGCCGATTTGTGCCACGATACGGTCTGTTCCCAGCACGACAGGATAATTGATGCCGTATTTTGTAACAAAATCAGCAACAATTTTACCTGAAGCATAATCCATCGCAATACCGATCACCACGATGTCTTTATGCGCCTTTTGCAAACTAACCAGATCAGGAATCTCTGCAAGACAGGGCGGACACCATGTTGCCCAAAAATTTACCAGTACCCATTTACCACGATAGTCGGACAGATGATGTGTTTTTCCCTGCATATCCTGCAAGCTGAAATCAGCAGCCGCACTTGCCAGCGGCAGTAACAACAGTATGCAAAGCCATCGCTTAATGCCCATGATTTTCGCCCTTATCCGAATCCATTTTTTCTTCATTTAAACCATTTTTTTCAGCTGCATGGCTGAAATACAGCGCCAGCGCAATCAGGGTGATGCTGCCGCCCATATAAACCAGATCGAGAGGCGTCTGTAGCCTCATATTCAATGCTTCTTCAAACAAAGTGACGATCAGAATCATCAAAATCACCTTGGCCAGACGGCTCTTCAAATCGTCCAGATTGCTGATGACCAGTATCTTGCTCGACGTTCGGCTGCCATGCGCCTGATCTATATCGCTGATAAAGAGTTCATAAAGTCCCAAAGAGAAAATCAGCATCACTGTCGCCAGTAAATAACCGTCAACCACCTCGACGATGTGAGTGACCGTGTTGTCGTGCAATAACTTGCGCGCTTCATCGGTCAAAGAAGCGTAATGCAGCGCATGCTGGAGAAGAAAATACACATCCACAGTCGCCATGTAAAAAATTACAAAGCCTGCCACCAGACTGCCTATCACCGCAGACAAAATGACAAAGCGGCTATTCCATAAGGCACCTTCAAAGAAATATTCAATAAATTTCATAGTGCTGACAACGAGAGTAAAAAACAAAGCGTATTAGAGCGCAAATTGACATATCGGGCAAGCCGGGAATAGGTCAGCTATATACTTTGGCGATTGACAGCAAACTCACCGCGGGCATAGCATGCATCCATGTCATCACTCTACTTACAACACTTCGAGCTGAATTCGCCACCGTTTTCCATCACCCCTGACCCCGAATTTTTCTTTGAGGGGGAAGACCGTGGTATGTTCATCGCCGGTTTATTACATGCAGTACAACAGCGCGAAGGTATCATACTGCTTACCGGCGAAGTCGGCAGCGGCAAAACCCTGATGAGCCGCATCCTGCTCTCCCGCCTGCCTGAACACATCGACACCGTCTATCTGCCCAACCCGTCTTTTGCCAGTGATGAGATTATCGGCGTCATCGCCCGCGACCTCGGCATTACAGCATTGAGTCCGGGCATGCGACTGGAGGCATTACAACACGAACTGATCAAGCGTCATACGCTGGGGCGACAGGTACTGGTTTTTATCGACGAAGCGCACACTATGACCATAGCGGCCATTGAAGAAGTCAGGCGACTGTCCAACCTTGAAACGGATCAATGCAAACTGGTTCAATTAGTACTCTGCGGTCAGCCTGAACTGAATACACTGCTTGCTTCGCCGCAACTTCGTCAAGTACGAGATCGCGTGGTATACCGACTGATATTGAATAAATTATCAACCGGCGAAGCGCGTGGCTATCTGAATCACCGTCTCAGTATCGCCGGATCACATAACCTGCGGCTGTTTTCTGCAGCGGGCGTTCAACTGCTGCTCAAGGATGCCGACGGGCGCGCCAGACGTATCAACCTGATCGCAGACAAAGCGCTGCTCGCCGCTTTTTCTGAAAATAAAAAACAGGTCAGCGCACGCCATGTTCGCCTTGCCATCCTTGATGCAGGCAGCAATTTTTCCTCCGGCTTCATTCAGAAAATCAATTGGCAAACTGGCACAACATTTTTTCTGCTGCTCGCCAGCCTCATCCTGCTATGGTTGGGCAGCAAAATCCGCTAGATTTTTCCTAATCCGGTGCCTGACGGGCGGTGTATTTCACCAGCGAAGGCGGCTTAATCACACTTCGCCGGCTTGTGCCCGGTTTCCGCTGGCATGCTTTCTGATTCCGCCAGCCCGTAGCGGACTTCACTTCGTCTGTCCCAGGCAGTCTCTTGTCAGCATCCGGATTAGCCAGCCAGTCCGACATAGACATTCTGCACATCGTCATCGGCATCAATAGACTCCAGAAACGCTTCGACCTCTTCGCGTTCCACATCACTTAGTGTGACAGGATTTTTAGGACGGTAACCTAGCTGTGCTGAGTGAACCGTAAATCCGAAATCGGGTAATGCACGACATACCGCATCCAGATCAACAGGGTCTGTCATAAACAGCGTAGCGCCCTCCTCACCAGGCTCAAAATCCTGAGCACCTGCTTCAATGGCTGCCAGTTCTGCATCCGCATCTTTGCGGGCAGGCACAGCTTCTATCATGCCCAGATAATCGAAGTCCCATGAAACTGAACCCGCAGCACCCAACTGCCCCTTGCGGAACAATACGCGAATATTTGGGTAAGTACGGTTTGCATTGTCCGTCAGGCATTCGACGATTACCGGCACTCTGTGCGGTGCAAAACCTTCATAGGTCAGTCGCTCCAGACTCACGCCTTCGTCGAGCAGCCCCGCTCCTTTTTTAATGGCGCGCTCAAGTGTTTCCTTTGGCATGGAAACTTTTTTTGCCTGTTCAACTACCAGTCGCAGGCGCGGATTCATGTCAGGGTCGGCTCCAGACCTGGCGGCCACCATAATTTCCTTGGATAATTTACCGAAAATACGACCTTTGGCATTCGCTGCAATTTCCTTATGCCTAGCTTTCCACTGTGCGCCCATGTCTGCTCTCTATATTGATTAGTCCGGAAAAATTCCCTTTAATCCTGAACGCTGCTCTGCATTCGTGACCCGGTGCATATTATCCCCGATAAAATGATTGCCTGGTACATCAACTGCATCCGATTCAGTATGAAAATTGATACCTGCAAGCGCTTATATCATAACTTGCACAATACGCATTGCATTCACACCAGCCTACTGCACGATATCGAATGAACTTAAGCGCGCATCCTTGCTCAAATCGGACAGAACAATTGTTAAGCTGTAAGAATTCACGGCTTATTGGCCGGCGACCTGCTAATATCAAAGGTGTCCATCGAAATTTTATAAAGACTATGCAAGCTAATCTATCTGAATCAATGACCTCAATTGAAAAACGTGCCAGCCTCGGACTGGCCGCTATTTATGGTCTGCGCATGCTGGGGCTGTTCATTATTTTGCCTATTTTCGCGTTATATGCGGGAAAACTGCCGGGGGGGAATAGTCATCTTTTAATGGGTATTGCGCTCGGTGCCTACGGTCTGACGCAAGCCGTATTGCAAATTCCGGCGGGTTGGTTGTCTGACCGTTACGGGCGCAAGCCGATTATTTATACCGGGCTGGTGATTTTTGCGCTGGGCAGTTTTGTTGCAGCTTCTGCCGACAACATCTACTGGGTGATTGCCGGACGTGCAATTCAGGGTGCAGGTGCGATCAATGCCGCCGTCATGGCGCTCACCGCCGACCTGACTCGCGAAGAGCATCGTACCAAGGCGATGGCGATGATAGGCATGACCATCGGCATCACTTTTTCAATCTCGCTGGTTTTATCCCCCTTGTTGAATGGTGTGCTGGGTGTACCGGGCATTTTTGCGATGACTGGCGCGCTGGCGCTGCTAGCAATTATCATTGTGCGTTTTATGATTCCCACTCCGGTGATCACCCGTTTTCACAGTGATACGGAAGCGCGTGGCAGTCAGTTTGCCGAAGTATTAAAAAATCCGGAGTTGCTGCGTCTGGATTTCGGGATTTTTACCTTGCATGCGATTCTGATGTCGGTCTTCATGCAGGTGCCGTTTGTGCTGCAGCGAGATGGACTTGAGGCATCACAACACTGGAAAATTTATTTACCGGTAATGCTGGTCGCTTTCATGCTCATGATACCGGCCATCATTGTTGCCGAGAGCCGCAGCAAAATGAAGCAGGTCTTCATGGGTGCGGTTGCGCTGGCGATATGTGCACAGTTGATGCTTATGCTTTTTCAGAACAGTTTGTGGGGGGCTGCTGGCGCGCTGCTGCTGTTTTTTACCGCGTTTAATATACTCGAAGCGAGTCTGCCCTCGATGATCAGCAAGATCGCGCCATTAGCGGCCAAAGGTACGGCGATGGGTGTGTACAGCAGCGTGCAATTTCTGGGTGCGTTTTTTGGTGCCTCGGTGGGCGGTGCGCTGATGCAATATGTCGGTGGCAATGCGATATTTGTTTTTGCAATTGTGCTGCTGCTTGTCTGGCTGATTGTGGTATCCGGCATGAGGCCACCCGCTGTTGTGCGTACTCGGATATATCATCTGGACGACATGTCCGAAGCTGAAGGTATCAAGTTGCAGCAGCGACTGGCAAACCTGCCGGGGGTGCACGAAGCGCTGGTTGTGACAGCCGAGTGTATGGCTTGTGTAAAAGTGGACATGAAAGGATTTGACGAAACGGTGCTGGAACGCATGCTAACGCCTGCAGCCAACAGTCTGTTAACGGCTTGATCAATCCTTTACTAACGAATGCGGCTTAGTCGGCTATAATCTGCAAAATGGAAAAAAACAAAAGGAGCATGACATGTCGGTAAATAAAGTAATTTTGATCGGTCGCCTGGGCAAGGATCCGGAAACTCGTTATATGCCTAACGGTGATGCGATCACCAATGCTACGCTTGCAACTTCTGAAAGTTGGAAAGATAAAAGTGGCGTCAGGCAGGAAAAAACCGAGTGGCATAACTTGACCTTTTACAACCGGGGTGCTTATAAGCTGGCTGAAATTGCCGGCGAGTACCTGAAGAAAGGTTCGATGATTTACGTCGAGGGCAAGCTACAGACTCGCAAATGGCAGGATAAGGAAGGCAAGGATCGCTATACCACCGAGATACTGGTCAATGAAATGACTATGCTAGGCGGCAAGGCAGGTGGCGGCGATAGTTTTGAAGTGGTTGAAGAGCAGCAAAGCGCACGTTCACCCGCACCGGCAAGACAGGCACCGGCAAGACAGGCACCCGCTGCAGCCAGCCCGGCACCCGCCCGCAATTTTGATAATTTTGACGACGATATCCCGTTCTAAAATATACCGAGGTTAGGCAAAGTTGATTAAAAGGCCTGAGGGCCTTTTGTCATACGTCTCAAAACCGGTACCACCGGGCACCTTGTCCTGATTCCAGCCGCTCCTGCGCTTTCTCGATGAAATTCCGATGAAAAATCTCTCCTCCAGGATCTGGAGCGGTTAAATTTAAACCAGTAATTTGACGATATAACAACTTACACAGCAAGGCGAAAATCGAATCAGCGACTCAGTTTCCGGTACAAAGTGCGCTCACTGATCCCGAGCTTCCCGGCAAGTGCCTGCTATTATGTCGGATTTGAATTTACCCATGCCGCGCCTGATCGATAAGGCGGTACCGGCTAACCGGATTTGTGGAGAAATACATGCAGCCTGAAATGCAACAAGCTGAACGCAGTCATTTTGACAGGATAGGTGGCGCGGATAATATACGCAGACTGGTCAAGCGTTTTTACCAGATAATGGACGAGTTGCCGGAATCTTATGGACTCCGCAAGATGCATGGGGAAAATCTGCAGGAATCGGAAGATAAGCTATTTAAATTTCTGAATGGCTGGATGGGCGGGCCGGATTTGTATGTGCGGGAATACGGCCATCCTATGCTGCGCCGTCGTCACATGCCATTCCAGGTCGATGTCTCCGCGCGCGATCAGTGGTTGATGTGCATGGATCTGGCTCTGCAAGAAACCGTCGAAGACGTGCAGCTGCGAGCTGAATTATCGGATGCTTTTGCCAAGGTTGGCGATCATATGCGTAACCAGCCAAATTAACGGACCGAGTTAGCAGCTAAAATTCAGTTTTAGCCGTGCGAGAGTGCTAAAAACCGTAAGCTTGAAGAAATTTCGGGGCTGATCACAGCATGCGCAATTGTGGCAATAAATTTCAATGCCCCGAAATACGCAGGCACAGCAGTTTTACAGTCTGATTTCGCTACCTCTGTAAAGAGGTTTACAACTTCGCTGTACTGATATTGTTTACGGTGGAAAAAGACTCGAAGGCCTCGTTAGCCGACAGGTAAATGCTTCCCGAGAGTACCCTCAGTAACGGAGAGTGCCTCAAACGATCGTGCAGCGGCCCCTTAATTTCTGCCAGATGGAGTCGAATAGCGCGTTGCATGAGATCTCGATTCAGTTCGCTAAGTACCTCCATCGCCGTCGTATCAACCTGGTTGACGGCACTCATGACCAGCACCACCTCTTGAATACCGGTATTTTTTATTAACTCCTGAGTCAATCTTGTTTCGATTGCATTCAGATTGCCAAAAAACAAATTTTCATCTATGCGTAAAAACAAAACTTGCGGAATAGTTTGCACCTCGTAACGTTCAACATTGCGAAAGTGCTCAGTCCCGGGAAGACGCCCGATAACGGCAACATGAGGTTTACTTGCCCGAAATAGCAAGGTAGCCAGTGAAAGTCCGATACCGAGCATGATTCCGCCCTCCAGTCCAAGTAGAATGACGCCACCTGTCGTGCCAAGCAGTGCCAGCCCGTCAGCACGATCATAGTGCCAGGCATTCCTGAACGCCTTGATATCCACCATACCCACTGCTGCGACGATAATATTGGCGGCCAGCACAGCTAACGGCAACCTGGCAAACTCGTGTGCGGCTCCTGCCACCACGCCTATCATGACAATTGCGGAAACTACGCCGGCTAACTGCGTCTGTGCACCGGCAGCTACATTCACCGCAGAACGAGACACGCCGCCGCCGACCGGCATTCCCCCGTAAAATGCAGCAACCAAATTTGACGCACCCAATCCTACTAACTCAGCGTTGGCATCAATTCGCTCCTGACGCTTGATTGCCAGTGACTGAGCCATGGAAATACCTTGCACCATTCCGATCAACGCCATCAATAAGGCAGGAATTGCCAGCGTTTGAATGGAACGGTAATCCGGCAAAAAGAATTTGAAGCCTGGCAAACCCTCAATCACTTTACCAATCACGGCGACACCGTACAAGTGATCAAGATCAAGACAGACCACGCCTAGCGTGCCGGCAAGAACGACCAGCAACGGTATGATTCGCACGATAAATGCAGCGTGACTGGAAGTAAAACCCAAGCAACGTAGTAAGCGAGTTAAACCGTAGCGGGCATAGATCAGCACCAGCAGTGCAGGCATGCTTATCATCAGGGTCGCACTGTGAACATGTGATAATTGCTGAAATATTGAATTTAACTGTGTCCAGGTATCCTCACCTGGGGGGGTCATACCCAACAGATACTTTATCTGGCTCAGAACGATGAGTATCGACGAGCCTGAAATAAATCCGCTGATCACTGGACGACTTAGCAATTGCGCAAGAAAGCCAAAATGCAGAAATCCCATAAGCAGAAGCAACGCGCCTGAAATCAAAGAAAGGCTGGCTGCCAGGGTAAGGTATTCAGGTGAACCGGGTGCAGCAAGGGGGCTCAGAACGGCGAAGGTCATAATGGCAGTAATGGCTACCGGCCCTACGGCCTGAACCGTGCTACTACCCCAGATGGCATAGGCAATCACAGGAAAGATACTTATGTACAATCCGACCTGCGGAGGAAGTCCCGCTAACAGCGCATAAGCCAGACTTTGCGGGATAACCAAAACAGTGAATATAATTCCTGCGATTAAATCAGGCCATAAATTCACGCGACGATATTGAACAAGCCAAACTGGAAGAATTCTACTTAAAAGATTCATAACATATTGATCAAAGCGTGGAATTATCGTGCGCAATCAGAAAATTCAACGACGCAAAATGTATAAGCGGTTTGAGGAACTGCAATACAAATAAGGATCTGAATATTAGCATATTGCGGATAATAGCTTTAAGTAAGACACAACCTGGCAACTTAAAACAGGGCGAGAATACGGGGAGTAGCCAAGTTGGCCAAAATTTCAGGGCCGATCAAGGCTAGCAAAATGGTTACAACGATGCTGACAAAGTTTTTATGAGCTGATTTTATGCACTAATATCAGCTCATAAATAATATTAGTCTACAGACACTTTTTCGTTCGTAACAAACGCTATGTTAGCTCCTTCAGAAATAAGTTGCTTTACAGCACAGTGACTTATTTCATCTAGTATCGCTTTCCTTTGTATATCCTTGATATGAGCCGGAAACGTTACTTCGGTTATGAAGCTTGAAGGAACCAGCATATTCCGGCCCATTCGAACGACAGGTTTACAATTAATATCGATGCCTTCCGCGCTTATACTCAAGGCCTTACAGGCTTTGCGTGCATAAACACCAGCACAACCGGCTAGTGCAGCATAGGTAGCTTCCAGCGGGTTAGCCAGGCTTCCATCCAGGCCATAGATGATACTGTGATTTTTATAATTAACCTGAATTTGATTTCCGTCAGTAAGATTAAGCTGATACATAAAATAACTCCTTAATGATGTGATTTCGCCATCAATTTCAGTATTTTTAAATTGAGGATAATAAAACGGATAACCTGCCATATAAACGACGTGCGCATATAACGGGTTAATCCCGTAGGTAAAGGCGGATAATAGGCCTGTTGATACGGCTCACGGTTGGTGATTTTTCCTGGCATACCTTTTCCCTTAAAAAATTTCTTGCGTATTAATCCGGCAGTATCGACCAGCCCGGTTTCATTTTAGCCTGATAAATGAAAGCATGATGCAGCAGATATTTCATCCAGTGACCTGCCAGACCAATTTCGCCATAGGTCAAATTAATGTCGCGACCATATTCCGGATACGTCTCAAAATCCGGCACCACCGGATACACTGTCATTGTGGCAGCCGTGCCGGTAAAAAAGCCAGCCCCTGTTGAAGCCACACATGCCGCGCCCATTTCCGCCATTGAAGCCGTATGCGTCGGTTTTTCCGCACCACCCAGCATGTCGCGTATACTCATGGCAACCGCTTTTGCCATGGCAGCCGAGGGCATACCGGTTCTGGGCGCTGTCGGATTGATCGGCGTGCCATTTGCACTTTGCATCGGTTTGCTGATCAGGTGTGGTGGTGCGAAAGCAATACCGACTGCAAAAATATTACGATAGCCTGGTGTTTGATAAGTCCTCGGCCAGTCCTTCGCGCTCCATTCCAAATACGGGCGTGGCGTGTAATCAGCATCCACCTTCATAAAGCCGTTAGGTGCAAAAATCTTGCTGGTGATGTCATCTCCGGCTTTGTCAAAAGCCTTCAAACCGACTCCGCTAAAAGGCGGGATCAGCATGGAAAAATCGAATTCCTGCTCGTGGAAAGTACCATCCAGCATCTCATAATGAATTTTCCCTTCTTCGACCTTAGTTACATGGGAACGAATGATCCATTCCAAACCGCGTTCAACCATCAGCGATTCCGCGAAGGTCTTGCCATTAGTGACATATCCGCCGCGTTTAATATGCACACCACCCATGCCGAAATCACCCAATTCATATTCATTACTGAGCCAAACGATGCGCGCCATGTCACGTACTCCAGCCTCGCGCAAAAGATGATCCACGTTGTAAATATATTCAAAGGCAGCTCCCTGACAAGTGCACATGCCATGCCCTGTACCAATGACTACGGTACAGCGCTTGCCTGAACGCATGGTACAAATAACCTCTTGTAGCTTCTCGTTGGCTTCCAGTGCATGGCTTACGGTACAAACGGAAACCGTATGACCGTGATCCGGGCCTAATCCGGGAGTGGCGGCAAAGTTCAGTTTCGGCCCGGTCGCATTAACCAGGAAGTCGTAAACAATACTCTCCTGCTCACCGGCTTTGGCAGAGTCCGTGTATTCGACGGTAACGAACGGATCGCTACTCCCGGCATGACCTTCCGGGTTAATTGACAATGCTTTTGCCTGAAGAAAGCGAACGCCGATTTTTTTATAAACCTGATTGAGATCGAAGGTTACATCTTCTTCCTTCATCTGCCCCACACCAACCCAGATATTGGAGGGTATCCAATTCCATTTGGCATTCGGCGAGATAACAATAACCTCGTGCTGTTTGCCTAGCCATTTATTTAAATACCTAGCAACAGTATGCCCGGAAATGCCTGCACCTAAAATTATGATTTTTGACACATTCCCCCCACTTTAACAATTAGACTTCAGTACAATGAAAATAACTTCTCAACACACCACGATATCAGCAAATTATTATTCTACTTATGGCTTAACTGATTTTCCAGGTAGTGCTGAGGGGGCGGTGATACCCCTGTCATTAATCTGACTCGACAGCTTGCAGCGTGTTATTGATGCCCTGCAACTGATCCTCCCCCAACTGTCCTGCAAGTGCTGCCAGCTGCAGCCTGTCCATTACCAGGGTGATTCGTGCCTGCATCCACGATAAGCGTGCGTTAGCCGCATCATTTTCGGCATTAAGGACATCCAGTGTGGTTCTATCCCCCACTTTATGACCCAACCGGGTTGCGGCAAGTCGCGCTTCATTCGACTTGAGCGAAGCTGCCAGGGCATCAACCCGACGGCTTCCGACTGTCATACCTAGCCATGCCGAGCGAGTTTGCAGTGCAATTTGCTGACGGGTACGATCGTATTCATTGAGGGTTTTTTCAGCCAGGGCCAGCGACTCATTTTGACGTGCGCTACGATAGCCACCGGTATAAAGCGGTATGGTGAGCTGAACGCCTAAAAGGGTATTTCGGCTGGTATTGCTGGCCGTACCAAAATCTCCAGTTCCTGCGAGATGGTCACGCGATACTTCGCCTACCAAATCCAGTGAAGGTGAAGCTAAAACGCCGTAGCGCGCAGCTTCTTCACGGGCAATAGCCAGGCGTGTTTGCCTGATGCGCAATTCCGGATTGTTTTGCGATGCCTCGCCCAGCCATTCATCCAGGGTTTTACCTGTCCCGGGAAGTGCGCCGGCAGGTTTCATCACGCTCAGTTTATCCGTTGCCAAACCGCTCGCATCGGCAAGCGCAGCCAGTTTCAATTGCAGATCTGATTCAGCCGAGAGCACCTGTGCTTGAATCGCGTCTATCCTGGCCGTGGCTTCATGGCTGTCGGTGACAGGCACATCACCCAGTTGAAAACGCAATTTTATTTCACCCAGAGATTTCTCAACGGAGCGTTCCTGACGCTGCAAGACACTTAATGACTCCTGCGCCATCACCACATCAAAATAACGCTGTGCAGAACGCAAGATCAAGGATTGGCGGGCAAACTGCCACTCCAGTTCGGATGCTTCACCATTAAGATTTAACTGACGACTTTGCGAGAGCAACTCCCGATTGATGAGCGGCTGTCTGGCCGACAAAGCCCAGCGCTCAAGGCTGCCGTTATTAATCGACGTATTGAAAACGACACCATTGTTAGTGCCCAAACCCGGTGCCGAAAACTGCGCCCCCTGAGTGGACGTATCAGCGGACATCCTGCCGGCTGTGCCGGTAAACTGAACTTTGGGTCGCCAGAGGGCATCCGCCTCGGCTTGCTTAGACGTACCTGCTTCGTGACCGGATATTGCCGCAATATAGTCCAGATCGTGTAATTGGGCCGCGCGCCAGACATCCATCAAGTCGGTTGCACAAGCAGAGTTTGCGGCAACAATTAAGCAGGCTGTCAACGAATGCCAGGTCTTCATTGCGAATCTCCTTGTTGCTCAGTGTAATGGTTTCGAAATGCGGCGTAATACAGCGTTGGTATAACAACCAGCGTCAGGATAGTGGATACAAATATGCCAAAAATCAGTGAAATAGCCAGGCCATTGAAAATCGGATCGTCCAGAATAAACAAGGCACCTATCATGGCTGCCAGGCCTGTGAGCACAATAGGTTGAGCGCGGGTAATGGCAGAGCGCACAATGGCCTGCTTAAACGGAACACCTTCTTTGACCTGGAGATTAATAAAATCTACCAGCAGGATGGAATTGCGCACAATAATCCCGGCCAGTGCAATCATGCCTATCATGCTGGTCGCCGTATATTGCGAGCCTAGCAGCGCATGACCGGGCATCACGCCGATGATGGTGAGCGGAATCGGTGCCATGATAATCAGCGGCACGAGGTAAGAGCCGAATTGCGCGACTACCAGCAGATAGATAAGTATCAGCCCCACAGCATAGGCGGCCCCCATATCGCGGAAAGTTTCATAGGTCACCTGCCACTCACCATCCCATTTGACAGAGTAGCCATGATAAGGATCTTCAGGCTGACTGATAAAATAATCCTTCAGGGTTCCGCCACCCGGGGTCTTGATTGCCAGAACGGCATTGCGCATGCCAAACATGCCATACAGCGGACTGTCCAGTTTGCCTGCCATATCCCCCACAACATAATTTACCGCCAGCAAATCCTTGTGGTAGACAGGTTGCTCTCTGACAGTGTCGGAAATGCTGACCAACTCACGCAATGGCACCAGTCTGCCATCAGCGGCATGCACCCCCAGTTGCAGAAGGCCGTCAAGATCACCCTGACGCTCACCCGGCAACTGAATCCAGACGGCTGCCGGATATTTGCTTTGATCGTGCAGAAAGGTCACCGCCTCGCCGGACAGTGCGCTCTGGAGCGTGCCGGCAACTTCCTGCTGCGAAATCCCCAACAGCGCGGCTTTGCGTCGATCAACCAGTAACATCTTTTTTGGCGCGGAGCGAATACTGCTGTCATCCACGTCGACCACATTGGCGGTCTTGTCGAAGACAGTTCTGATCTTGCCTGCCATAATCCGTCGTCCTTCGGCGTCGGGACCGTACACTTCTGCGACCAAAGGGGATTGCACGGGAGGACCGGGAGGGACTTCCACGACTTTTACATTCGCGCCAAAACGTCTGCCTATTTCCTGCAAGCGGGGGCGCAGCCTTGTGGCGATCGCGTGACTCTGTTCACTTCTGTGATGCTTGTCCACCAGGTTCACCTGAAAATCACCGACATCACCACCCGAACGCAGATAATACTGCCTGACCAGTCCATTGAAATTGATGGGTGCAGCGGTTCCGGCATAGGCTTGATAGTTGATGACTTCCGGAACAGTTGCAAGATAAGCCCCCATCTCATGCATAGCAGCGGCAGTCTTTTCGAGGGCGCTGCCTGCCGGCATGTCGACCATCACCTGAAATTCTGATTTATTGTCAAAAGGCAGCATTTTGAGCAAGACCAGCCCGGTCGCCGGCAGAATCAATGAAACTACGATCAGCACGGCAATGCCGATACCGAGCAGACGCCGGTTGCGGCTTCCTTTTTGTTCATCCAGCAAAGGGGTGAAAATGCGCTCAAACAAAGGCGTTATTCTTGCCGCCATGCCTGTTGAATGCGCAGCGGCATCATGCTTGGGCATTTTCATCCAGATCCGGGCGAGCCAGGGCGTCACGATAAAAGCGATGGCTAAAGACAGCAGCATCCCCATGCTCGCATTAATGGGGATAGGACTCATATAGGGCCCCATCAATCCGGATACGAATGCCATCGGCAGCAGTGCTGCGATAACGGTAAAGGTAGCGAGAATGGTGGGACTGCCCACTTCGTCGACGGCGCCGGGAATAATTTCGCGCAGCGATTTATCCGGAAAAAGATTCTGGTGGCGATGAATGTTTTCCACTACCACAATCGCATCATCGACCAATATGCCAATAGAAAAGATCAGTGCGAACAGGGAGACCCGATTCAGCGTGAACCCCCATGCCCATGAAGCGAACAAGGTAACGGTGAGCGTCAGAATGACGGCTGTCCCGACAATGGCAGCTTCCCGACGCCCGAGCGCCATGAACACCAGTGCAACAACCGACGCGGTAGCAAACAGCAATTTCTCAATCAGCTTGGTTGCTTTATCATTCGCTGTTTCTCCGTAGTTTCGCGTTTCGGCCACTTCAACGTTAGCGGGAATAACTGTATTTTTAAGCATCTGAACACGCTGCATGACGCCATTCGCCACATCAATCGCGTTTTCACCCGGTTTTTTAGTAACCGATAGCGTGACCGCCGGATACTCCCTTGCGCCGTTGCTGCCGCCTTCGCCGTACCATACGTAATGACCGGGAAGTAACGGCCCGTTATGTACCTTGGCAACATCTTGCAAATACACGGGGCGTCCATTGCGCACGCCGACAATTAAGTCAGCGACATCTTGCGCATCCTTGAAGTATTCTCCCGCCTCAAGTGCAATGGTGCTGTTAGCCGAGAGCAAATCACCGACCGGCAATCCGCTGTTGGCAGACTGAAGTGCGCTGCGTAAATCGCTCAGCGTAATTCCGGCATTGCTCATACGCGCCGGGGCAATTTCCACCATCACCACACGACCGGGGCCACCCACGGTCTTCACTTCGCGCGTTCCATGCACGCGTTTCAAATCGGACTCGATGCTGTGCGCTACACGCTCAAGATCATAGCTCCCTGAATTTTTATCTTTACTGTATAGCGTTAACGTGACGATAGGTACATCGTCTATACCCTTG